>NZ_JBFBJT010000098.1:0-27857 GCF_040686175.1 Streptomyces sp. NPDC086077
CAGGAGGTGCGGAACATCATTCAGTTGCTGAAGACGACGTTGGAGAAGAACGACGGGACGGCGCAGTCGACGTTGCAGCGGGCGAAGTCCGCGGTCGACAACATCGGCTGAGTCGGGTGTCCAAGTTCTTCATTCCTCGTGGCGGAAGGTTCACCCCGGAGGGAACACTGTGATTGCCTCTACCGCTGTTGCCCGCTGTTGCCCGCTGGGCCTGGGGCCGTGACGACGAGACGGCTGATGCCCTGGTCTGCTGTCTTCGTGACCTGATGGCTGCGTATGGCGTTCTGGCTGCACATCGGTTCGCGGTCGGTGCGCCCGCCGTACAGGTGTCTGTGTCGGAAGCCGGCAAGCCGAACAGTGTTCTGTTCAAGGGGGAGCTGGCCGTTGCGGCGGCCTCTTCCGGCTCGACGAGGTCCGCAGAAGCCGTCGCATCACTGGTGGATCAGGTCAGGACAGGATTGCGCGCTGGCGAAATCGGATCCGTGGACGCACACGTCGAGTGCTCCGGCCTCGTCGCGGTGGGGTCCGATGAAGAGTTCCTGCACAACGCCTTGTTCATGCTAGGGGCATCATCGTTCGCCGATTTCGTCACCGTCGACCTGGTGACGGGTAGTGACGTGTGGTTGCCGTTCGACCTGAAAGGGCGGTCCCAGCCTGAAGTTTACGAGGCGAACGCTCCTCGTTTGGCCGCGCTATTGCGTGATCTCTCCAAGGTCTTGGAGTCGGAGACCGATGCTGACGATCCGACGTACTTTGCGAAGCCGACCGAGACGGGTGCTGAAAACTTTTTCGATACACCCGGTTCGGCGTCGGACGTGTGGGGGAGCTTCGAGGTTCCGACGCGCTACGACGTCTTCACGCATGCGCCCGGTTTCGGACGGATCGGGTACCGGCGTACGGCTGAAGGAGATGTGCGCTACGTGCCGGTGCTGAGTGAGCAGGGGATCATCGGCCATCTGTGGGCCTCCGACACCGAGAACGCGGCGAGCTTCGAGCCGAGGGACGTGGGTGACGACGCGATCTACTGTGCCGGGCTGGTGTGGTTGGAGCGGCTGCGGTCCGCGCATGATCGGGGATTGTCCCCGTCGGCGGCTTCGGCCGAGCTGACCGCGATGCCGGATGAGGGCGGCGCGGGCCGTGCGGAATCGGATGCACAGCCGCAGATCATTGATCTTGGCGCTTTGCGGGGACTTGCGGCGGACGAGTGATCCAATGCCCCGACCCAGGCACGGCTCTCCTTCCCTTCCGACGCCTTCACGCCTTCGCAGAGGCACTGAAAACTACCCCCGCCCAGCACTAGGCCCGCACCCGCAGCCCGGCCACCGCGAGTTGGCAGCCGGCATCTCCACCAGAGGGTCGAGGTCCGGCAGGAACTCGGCTTGGATCTCCTGCCGTGGGGTCATGGACCAGGGGTCGGAGCCCTGGAGCAGTCCGCCGATCAAAGTCCCGCCGATCCATGCCGGGCGAGAGGCCGAGCACCAGGTCAGGCGCTTCACCGGTTTCCCGCCGAGTGATGAGAATTGGACACCCTGATGACAGCCGTGCAGCGCATTGACATCGACGACCCCGGCGTGGACATGGACGTCTCGGAGCGGCTGTACTACCGCGGCGAACCGTTCACCGGCGAGGTGACCGAACATCTCGGCCTCAGTCTCGTCAGCCTCGAAACCTACGCCGACGGTTACAAGAACGGGCCCTCTCGCGAGTGGTACAAGGACGGCACCCTCCGCTCGGAGGGCACCGTGCGGAACGGGATGCCCGTCGGCGAGTTCAAGGAATGGCATCCCAATGGTGTGCTCGCGGCGAAGCGAGTGTTCGCCGCGAAAGGGATGACGCTCCTGGAGGACTGCGAATGGGACGAGCACGGCCGGCCGACTCGGACCTGGCGAAGGACCTGACCGCCTTCCCCAACCCAGACGCCGTCCTTCGCCTGGCCACCATGAGCAACACCACGACAGGGGACACGACCGAACCCGGTTCCCATAGGGGATCGGTACGCTCACGACCGTGGGGCTGGACATCACCGCGCTGATCGCAGACCGGTCGTGGCTGGAGGAGGTTCCGCTCGGGGAGCGGCTGCAGCGGCTGAGGGATGCCTGGTACGACGACGGGACGGGGTTCTGGGATGGGGACGGCGCGGCCGCGGTAAAGGGGGACTGGAAGTGGCCGCAGGGGCCCGACAGTTCCTTCTTCGGTGTGTACGAGTTCCTGCACGCCAGTGGCTCGTTCAAGGCGCACTTCTGGGCCGGGCAACGCTGGGAGTCCGCTCGCGACCATGTTGATCCTCAGCTCCGGTCCGAACTCGACACCTTGTTGCTCGGGTTGATCTGGAACGGGCTGAACGGAGAGGCGGAGCACATTGATTCCGACTTCTTCAGCGACGGTCCCAGTTTCTACGGCGTGCTGCTCGCACGGGCGCCGGACAGCGTGCAGGAACTGGCCGAGACCTGGGAGCGAATACGGCCTGGCCTCGGCGGAATGGAACGGGCCTTCACCGAGCATGCCGCACTTCCCCATGGGTGGGTTCGCAACTTCCGCGAGTACAGAGGCCTCCTGGAGGAGTGGGGCCACGTCCTGATCGAAGCAGCCCGGCCAGGCTGGTGCGTTGTGGGGCTCAGCGAATAGGGCAGGGAGCAGCGCACGAGGTGCGCCGCGACGACCAACGCGGCACACCGGGTCTACGAGAGTCGACCGGGATCACGCAGCCTGCCGCTCACGCCACCCGCAGTCCAACCCTGACCATCCTCCCCGTCCGACTGACCAGCAACTCGGGCACGTCCTCTTCGTAGAATCTCACCTGCCCGATCACCCCGTCCCACCGCGCGTGCGCCGCCAGCATCTCCAGCAGTGGGTCGAGGTCCGGCAGCAACTCGGCGTGGATCTCCTGCCGTGCGGTGAGCGACCAGTGGTCGGAGCCGTTGAGCAGTTCACCGGTCAGGACTCCGCCGATCTTGGTGGCGGGTCCGCGGTCCGCGAGGAGAGGGAACAGGTCCGGCGTCGCGTCGACCGGTTCCGTCTCGCCGAGGCCGAGATGCCACCGCAGGGTGTGGAGGACGGCCCCTGGCACGGTGGGCGAGAGATCGAGGGCCAGTTCCACAGCGAACATGTCAGCCATGCGGGGAGTCTAGGTCCGGCGGACCCCGGCCCTCTCTCCCCCCGCTGTCACACCCCACCGGTACCGTCAGATCATGTCCAACCAGCCGCCACCGGCACCCGGTGAACGACGACTGGCCGTCCTCGAAGGCGTCCTTGAGCGGATCACGTATGCCAACGAGGAGAACGGCTACACGGTCGCCCGCGTCGACACCGGACGAGGCGGTGGTGACCTCCTCACGGTCGTCGGCGCCCTGCTCGGCGCGCAGGTGGGCGAGTCGCTGCGGATGGAGGGGAGATGGGGCTCCCACGCGCAGTACGGCAAGCAGTTCACCGTGGAGAACTACACGACCGTCCTCCCGGCCACCGTCCAGGGCATCCGCCGCTACCTCGGCTCCGGCCTGGTCAAGGGCATCGGCCCGGTCTTCGCCGACCGCATCACCCAGCACTTCGGCCTGGACACCCTGCAGATCATCGAGGAGGAGCCGAAGCGGCTCATCGAGGTCCCCGGCCTCGGCCCCAAGCGGACGAAGAAGATCGCCGACGCCTGGGAGGAGCAAAAGGCGATCAAGGAGGTCATGCTCTTCCTCCAGACCGTCGAGGTGTCCACCTCCATCGCCGTGCGCATCTACAAGAAGTACGGCGACGCCTCCATCTCCGTCGTCAAGAACCAGCCGTACCGCCTCGCCGCCGACGTCTGGGGCATCGGCTTCCTCACCGCCGACAAGATCGCCCAGTCCGTCGGCATCCCGCACGACAGCCCGGCGCGCGTCAAGGCCGGTCTGCAGTACGCCCTTTCGCAGTCGACGGACCAGGGCCACTGCTACCTGCCGGAGGAACGCCTCATCGCAGACGCCGTCAAGCTCC
The DNA here is from genome assembly GCF_040686175.1 of Streptomyces sp. NPDC086077. Classification (NCBI taxonomy): domain Bacteria; kingdom Bacillati; phylum Actinomycetota; class Actinomycetes; order Kitasatosporales; family Streptomycetaceae; genus Streptomyces; species Streptomyces sp. NPDC086077. The sequence goes on from NZ_JBFBJT010000098.1 coordinate 3,961, forward strand.
TCCAGGTCGACACCGGGCTCGTCATCGAGTGCCTCGCCGAGCTCGCGGCGCCCCCCGAGGACGGCGAGGACCCAGGAGTCGTACGGGAGTCCGTGCCCGGCCCCGACGGCGGCGAGCCCGTCACCGCCGTCTACCTCGTCCCCTTCCACCGCGCCGAGCTCTCCCTGTCCGCCCAGCTCCTGCGCCTCCTGCGCACCGATCAGGACCGCATGCCCGGCTTCCACGACGTCGCCTGGGACAAGGCACTGACGTGGCTGAAGGGCCGTACCGGCGCCGACCTCGCCCCCGAGCAGGAGGCCGCCGTCAAGCTGGCGCTGACGAAGAGGGTCGCCGTCCTCACCGGGGGTCCCGGCTGCGGCAAGTCCTTCACGGTGCGGTCGATCGTGGAGCTGGCCCGCGCCAAGCAGGCCAAGGTCGTACTCGCGGCCCCGACCGGCCGTGCCGCCAAGCGGCTCGCCGAGCTCACCGGCGCCGAGGCCTCCACCGTCCACCGGCTGCTGGAACTGAAGCCAGGCGGGGACGCCGCGTACGACAAGGACCGGCCCCTGGACGCCGACCTCGTGGTCGTCGACGAGGCCTCCATGCTGGACCTGCTCCTCGCCAACAAACTGGTCAAGGCCGTACCGCCCGGCGCGCACCTCCTCTTCGTCGGTGACGTCGACCAGCTCCCCAGCGTCGGTGCGGGCGAGGTGCTGCGGGACCTCCTCGCCGACGGCAGCCCGATCCCGGCCGTGCGGCTCACCCGTGTCTTCCGGCAGGCCCAGCAGTCCGGCGTGGTCACGAACGCCCACCGGATCAACGCCGGGCAGCATCCCGTCACCGACGGCATGAAGGACTTCTTCCTCTTCGTCGAGGACGACACGGAGGCCGCCGGGCGGCTCACCGTGGATGTGGTGGCCCGCCGTATTCCGGCCAGGTTCGGGCTGGACCCCCGCCGGGACGTCCAGGTGCTCGCCCCCATGCACCGGGGGCCCGCGGGCGCCGGCACCCTCAACGGGCTCCTCCAGCAGGCCGTCACTCCGGGGCGCCCCGACGTGCCGGAGAAGCGGATCGGCGGGCGGGTGTTCCGCGTCGGGGACAAGGTCACCCAGATCAGGAACAATTACGAAAAAGGGGAGAACGGTGTCTTCAACGGCACCGTGGGCGTGGTCACCTCGCTCGACCTGGTCGACCAGCGCCTGACGGTGCTGACGGACGAGGACGAGGAGGTTCCGTATGAATTCGACGAACTGGACGAACTGGCACACGCCTACGCCGTGACGATCCACCGCTCGCAGGGGAGCGAGTACCCGGCGGTGGTCATTCCGGTGACCACGGGCGCCTGGATGATGCTTCAACGCAACCTGCTCTACACGGCGGTCACCCGGGCCAAGCGACTCGTCGTCCTCGTCGGCTCGCGCAAGGCGATCGGCCAGGCGGTGCGCACGGTGTCGGCGGGGCGCCGCTGCACGGCCCTCGACTTCAGGCTGGCTCCACGCGGCCTGGGGGCCTGATTCCGGCACCCTGGAGTCCTGATCCGGTCCGCGGTCGAAAAATGATCGATCAAACGAGTCGCAAAGGTCACAGAGCACTTCCGGAAGCGGAATCGACCGGGCAGGATGGCAGGTTGGCGGCACTGAGTGCCGCCGACAAGCCCAATGGTCGACCCCGAGTGCACTCTCCTGAGCCAAATGGGGGATGGTAGAGACAGTCAGGGCACCTCGAAGATGAGGCACTACGTCGGTGAGGGAAGACGTGAGCGACAACTCTGTAGTACTGCGGTACGACGGCAGCGAGTACACCTACCCGGTGATCGACAGCACCGTCGGGGACAAGGGCTTCGACATCGGAAAGCTCCGGGCCCAGACCGGTCTGGTGACCCTGGACAGCGGTTACGGAAACACGGCCGCCTACAAATCCGCCGTCACCTATCTGGACGGCGAGGCCGGCATCCTCCGGTACCGCGGTTACCCGATCGAGCAGCTGGCCGAGCGCTCCACCTTCCTGGAGGTGGCGTACCTGCTGATCAACGGTGAGCTGCCGACCGTCGACCAGCTCACCGGCTTCAAGGACGAGATCACGCGGCACACCCTGCTGCACGAGGACGTCAAGAACTTCTACAAGGGCTTCCCCCGTGACGCCCACCCGATGGCCATGCTGTCGTCGGTCGTCTCGGCGCTGTCCACCTTCTACCAGGACAGCCACAACCCGTTCGACGAGCGGCAGCGCAACCTCTCCACCATTCGTCTGCTCGCCAAGCTTCCGACGATCGCGGCCTACGCGTACAAGAAGTCGATCGGTCACCCGTTCGTCTACCCGCGCAACGACCTCGGTTACGTCGAAAACTTCCTGCGCATGACCTTCTCGGTGCCGGCACAGGAGTACGAGCTCGACCCGATCGTGGTCGCCGCGCTGGACAAGCTGCTCATCCTGCACGCGGACCACGAGCAGAACTGTTCGACCTCCACCGTCCGCCTGGTCGGCTCGTCGCAGGCGAACATGTTCGCCTCGATCTCCGCCGGCATCAACGCGCTGTGGGGCCCGCTGCACGGCGGTGCCAACCAGTCGGTGCTGGAGATGCTGGAGGGCATCCGCGACTCCGGCGGCGACGTCGACACCTTCATCCGCAAGGTGAAGAACAAGGAGGACGGCGTCCGCCTGATGGGCTTCGGCCACCGGGTCTACAAGAACTTCGACCCGCGTGCCCAGATCATCAAGGCCGCCGCGCACGATGTGCTGTCCGCGCTCGGCAAGTCCGACGAGCTGCTGGACATCGCGCTGAAGCTGGAGGAGCACGCGCTCTCCGACGACTACTTCACCGAGCGCAAGCTCTACCCGAACGTCGACTTCTACACCGGTCTGATCTACCGGGCCATGGGCTTCCCGACCGAGATGTTCACGGTCCTGTTCGCCCTCGGCCGGCTGCCGGGCTGGATCGCCCAGTGGCACGAGATGATCAAGGAGCCGGGTTCCCGTATCGGCCGCCCGCGCCAGATCTACACGGGCGTCGTCGAGCGCGACTTCGTCCCGGTCGAGGAGCGCTGATCCCCCGCGGCCGCCTGACGCACAACAGGCGGCCGCATCCAGCGGCACTACGGAGCGGCTGGGCACAGCCGTACACGGCAACAGGGCAAAACAGAAGGCGCCCTGGTCCGTCAGTCCCCCCACGGGCCGACGACCAGGGCGCCTTCCCATGTCCCGGTGCGGATTCCCCCCACGGGATCCGGCCGGGCGTCTGTGAGAAACCAGCGCCTGAATCGCTGTTGCTGCGTCTTGCCGTACTGCGGTGGTGCGCCGTGCGGCCCTGCGGTCTGCCGGGACAGCGCACGCTGGGAGGGCCGCTCAAAGCTCCCCGGTGTACGTGTCCCGGCAACGCATCTCTGAGGAAGTCCCCCAAGACATCCCCAGATGCCAGGTGACGCCCCCCAAGACGCCCTCTGACATCGCCAACTTAGACCTTCGAACCCCTTCGATGGTTACGTTCACACCACTGTGATCTGCGTCTCTCGCATATGTCCCGCTAGATGCGCAAGAGGCCCGGTACGAAGAACCGGGCCCAAGCGTAAGGATGATGCGCGAGCCTTGTGAAGAGCTTATGTGAGGCTCGCGCCGGACTGAAGGGGGATCCTGCCTTTTCAGGGGAACTCCCGGATCAGCGGAACGCCCGCAGCCGCAAACTGTTCGTCACGACGAACACGGACGACAGGGCCATCGCCGCTCCCGCGATCATCGGGTTCAGCAGCCCCGCGGCGGCCAGCGGCAGCGCCGCCACGTTGTAGCCGAACGCCCACACGAGGTTCCCCTTGATCGTGGCGAGGGTCCGGCGGGACAGCCGGATCGCGTCCGCCGCCGCCCGCAGGTCCCCGCGGACGAGGGTCAGGTCGCCCGCCTCGATCGCCGCGTCGGTGCCCGTACCCATCGCCAGCCCCAGATCCGCGGTGGCGAGCGCGGCCGCGTCGTTGACGCCGTCGCCCACCATGGCGACCGTCCGCCCCTCGGCCTGCAACCGCCGTACGACCTTGACCTTGTCCTCGGGCAGCACCTCGGCGATCACCTGGTCGATGCCGACGGTCTCGGCCACCGTCTCGGCGACCCGCCGGTTGTCCCCGGTCAGCAGCACCGGCGTGAGCCCGAGCTCGCGCAACTCGCGCACGGCCTGCGCGCTGGTCTCCTTCACGGTGTCCGCGACCGCGAGCACCCCGCGCGCGACCCCGTCCCAGCCGACCACGACGGCCGTACGACCGCTGCTCTCGGCCTTGTCGCGGGCGCGCGCCAGCTCCTGCGGCAACTCCCCGAAGAGGCGCCCCACAGCCACCTCGAAGCCCTCCACGTGCCCGCGTACGCCCCGTCCCGGCACGTTCTCGAACCGCGCGGCCGGCGGCAGCTCCCCGACCCGCTCGGCGGCACCGGCGGCCACGGCCCGGGCGACCGGGTGCTCGGAAGCGTGTTCGAGGGCGCCCGCGAGGCGCAGCACCTCCCGCTCGTCGGCGCCTTCGGCGACGTACACCTCCTGGAGGGTCATCCGGCCCGTCGTCACCGTGCCGGTCTTGTCCAGGACCACGGTGTCGACCCGACGGGTTGACTCCAGGACCTCGGGGCCCTTGATCAGGATGCCCATCTGGGCGCCGCGGCCCGTGCCGACCATCAGGGCGGTCGGGGTGGCCAGGCCCAGGGCGCACGGGCAGGCGATGATCAGGACGGCGACGGCCGCGGTGAAGGCGCCGACGCTGTCGCCGGTCGCGCCGAGCCACACGCCGAAGGTGGCGGTCGCGAGCAGCAGCACCACGGGTACGAAGAAGGCGGCGACCTGGTCCGCGAGCCGCTGCACCTCCGCCTTGCCGTTCTGGGCCTCCTCGACCAGCCGGGCCATCCGCGCCAGCTGGGTCTCGGAGCCGATCCGGGTCGCCTCGACGACCAGCCTGCCCCCGGCGTTCACGGTGGCGCCGGCCACCGCGTCCCCGGCCGCCACGTCCGCCGGCACCGACTCGCCGGTCAGCATCGAGACGTCGACCGCGGAGGCGCCCTCCACGACCGTGCCGTCGGTGGCGATCTTCTCGCCGGGGCGTACGACGAACCGGTCGCCGACGGCCAGTTCGGTGACCGGCACGCGCACCTCGCGCCCGTCGCGCAGCACCGCCACGTCCTTCGCGCCGAGCTCCATCAGGGCCCGTAGCGCGGCGCCCGCGCGGCGCTTGGAGCGGGCTTCCAGGTAGCGGCCGAGGAGGATGAAGGCGGTGACTCCGGCGGCCACTTCGAGGTAGATCGCCGAGGCGCCGTCCGTGCGGGAGACGGTGAACTCGAAGGGGTGGCGCATGCCGGGCATGCCCGCGTGCCCGAAGAACAGCGCCCACAGGGACCAGCCGAACGCGGCCAGCGTGCCCACCGAGACGAGCGTGTCCATGGTGGCCGCGGCATGCCGTGCGTTGGTCCAGGCGGCCTTGTGGAAGGGCAGGGCTCCCCAGACGACGACGGGCGCGGCGAGGGTGAGGGACAGCCACTGCCAGTTGTCGAACTGGAGGGCCGGGATCATCGCGAGCAGGACGACGGGGGTGGCGAGAAGTACGGAGACGATCAGGCGCTGCCGCAGGGGAGCCAGCTCGGGGTCCCGGGGCGCCTCTTCCGGTTCCGGTCGTGGCGGCGCGGGCTCCGCGGCCGTGTAGCCGGTCTTCACGACGGTGGCTATCAGGTCGGCGACCTCGGTTCCGGCCGGGTAGCTGATCCGGGCCTTCTCCGTGGCGTAGTTCACCGTGGCGCTGACGCCGTCCATCCGGTTGAGCTTCTTCTCGACGCGGGTCGCGCAGGAGGCGCAGGTCATGCCGCCGATCAGCAGTTCGACCTCGGAGACCGGCGTGGCTATGGAGGTCCCTGGGGCGGTTTCTATGGAGGTCCGTGTGGTGGTGCTGGTCATGTCCGACTCCGACTCCAGACGACGGACCGGACCGTACGGGACCGGCCCCCGGGGGCGGCTCGCCGGTACGGCCCGGTGCGGGGAAGCGTGCTCAGGCGCGGCCGACCAGCTCGAAGCCGGCCTCGTCGACGGCCGCGCGGACGGCCTCCTCGTCCAGCGCGGCCGCGGAGACGACCGTGACCTCGCCGCTGGCCGCGACGGCCTTCACCGAGCTGACGCCGGGCAACTGGGAGATCTCGCCGGAGACGGCGCCCTCACAGTGCCCGCAGCTCATCCCGCTCACCTTGTAGACGGCGGTGACGGAACCCGGGGTGTCGGTCTGCGCGGTCATGTCGTACTCCTCGTCGAGGCAGATGGGACGGACGGGGCCCAGAAGGGTCCCCGGTACACTTAAGACTATACCCCTAGGGGGTACTTCTCCAGGAGGGGGCGCGGCGGGTCAGTGAGCGCGCCCAGGCGACGCCGAGCAGCGCCATGGCGACCAGTCCGACCAGCGAGAGCAGCGTGAAGAGGTGCTGCTGTTCCTCGGTGGGGTGCGCGATGTAGCCCTCCGTGAACAGGTGCCGGCCGGGCTCGCCGCCGGTCAGCCGGACCACCAGCCAGACGGCGATGCCATGGGTGGACTCCCCCAGGGCATGCAGCAACGCCACGCCCAGGTATGTCGCGGCGACCGCGCCGGTGAGGCGGAAGCGTCCGTTCGGGTGGCGGCAGGCGAGCAGGACGCCACCGGCGATCGCCGTCCACATGCCCTGCCCGAAGGGCGCCAGGACCCCGCGCAGGATCTCGGTCTCCAGCAGTGCCCTGAAGCCGAGGCCCGGGGTGGCCACGGCCGCGTGGAACGCGTACCCGGCGCCTTCCATGGCCGCGAAGCCGAGGCCGACCGTCGCACCCAGCACGAGCCCGGCCCGCAGGCCGCGGATCCGGGTCTGGCGGCGCAGGACGAACACCAGCGCGCCCAGCTTCATCGCCTCCTCGGCCAGACCGAGACCGGCGAACATCCGCGGGGACGGGTACAGCAGCAGGTCCTTCGTCAGCGAGGCGCCCAGCACCCCGAGCGTCCCGCCGGTCAGGAAGCACCCGAGGATCACGCTGACACCCAGGTCACGGCCGTGCCGCTCGTACGCCCACAGCACGAAGGCGACGGGCATCAGGAAACTGCCGAGCAGGATCAGGGTGGGCAGCAGGGCGGCGTTCCCGGTCGCGTGGACGACGATCGCGGTCAGCGCCCACAGCGCCAGCCCGCTCCACAGGCAGCGCCGCCACAGGCCCGCACGGACCCGGGGGTACGACGGCGGTGGTTGCTGCGGACTCGGAATCCGGGCGCGGGGCGCGCCGGGCGGCGGGAACTGGGTCACGGCGGTCCCTCGTACTCCTGTGCTGCTGCTCCCGATGGAGCGAGTTGTCCGAACCGTATGCGTGTGCGGCGTATGCCGCATTCCGGCCGGTAGGAGTCAGGGGTGCTCAGGGGGCGCCCGACGGGTGCTCCGGCGCTCAGCGGGTGTGGGTGGCGGTCAGGGCCTCCAGGTGGCGCGGTGCGGGTGACGTCGGCCGGGGATGTCCGGGCCGTGCATCAGGGTGAAGAAGACCGGGTGCCGGCAGTTGAAGTCGATGAGCCGGTCGACCGTGGAGTCGATCGCCCGCGCGACAAGGTGACGGCCGGGAGTTAGCGTTCCGCGATGAGCGGGGCCGAGGCCTGGACGCGGGGTGGGCCCTGGGCCCGGACATGGGGTACGGCCAGGGCTTGGGGCACGCCAGGCCTGGACGCCTGGTCGGGCCAGGACGTGGGCATGCCCCGGGACCCGGACAGGGCGTGCGCCCAGGCCCCGCCCAGGGCGTGCACCCCGGACCCGGGCGTTGTGCGCCCAGGTGGCGGCCGAGACGAGAGCGAGGGGCGACGAATGCGGGCTGTGGTGTTCGAGCGGTTCGGGGAACCCGCCGAGGTGCGGGAGGTGGCCGATCCGCGGCCCGCGGAGCACGGGGTGGTCGTGCGGGTGGAAGCCACCGGTCTGTGCCGCAGCGACTGGCACGGCTGGCAGGGCCACGACCCGGACATCACACTGCCCCACGTGCCCGGTCATGAACTCGCCGGTGTCGTGGAGGCGGTCGGCGCCCGGGTGGCGGGCCGGCGGCCCGGCGACCGGGTCACCGTTCCGTTCGTCTGCGCCTGCGGCACCTGCCCGTCCTGCGCCGCCGGCGACCAGCAGGTGTGCGAGCGGCAGACGCAACCCGGCTTCACACACTGGGGTTCGTTCGCCCAGTACGTGGCGCTGGACCACGCCGACGTGAACCTGGTCGCCGTCCCTGACGGCATGGGCTTCGCGACGGCGGCCTCACTGGGCTGCCGGTTCGCGACGGCGTTCCGCGCGGTCGTGCAGCAGGGCCGGGTGGCGGCGGGCGAGTGGGTGGCGGTGCACGGGTGCGGGGGCGTGGGCCTGTCGGCGGTGATGATCGCGGCGGCTTCGGGGGCGAGGGTGGTCGCGGTCGACGTGTCGGCGCGGGCGCTCGAGCTGGCACGGCAGTTCGGCGCGGCGGAGTGCGTGGACGCGTCCCGCACGCCGGACACGGCGCCCGCGATCCGGGACCTCACCGGAGGCGGCGCTCACCTCTCGCTCGACGCCCTCGGGTCCCCTGCCACCTGCGCCGCCTCCGTCAACGGCCTGCGCCGCCGCGGTCGGCACATCCAGGTCGGCCTGCTTCCCTCACCCACGGGCACCACACCGGTCCCCATGGCCCGCGCGGTGGCCCTGGAGCTGCAACTGCTCGGCAGCCACGGCATGGCGGCCCACACCTACCCCCCGATGCTGGAGGCGGTACGGGCAGGCACACTCCGCCCCGACCTGCTGGTGACCGCGACCATCCCCCTGGACGCCACCCCGCACGCCCTCGCGGCACTGGGCAACGCGCCGGGCGCGGGGGTGACGGTCATCGAACCGTGGAGCTGACCCCTGCGCCCCCGAGCCCCGAAAGCCGCCCCCGAGCCCCTGGAAGCCGACACCCAGCTCCAGGAGGCAGACCCCCAGCACCCGAAGCAGGCCCCCAGCGCACGAAAGCCACCCCCCAGGGCCCGAATCCGACCCCCAGCACCCGAAGCCCCCGCCCCAATGAACCCCCGGCCCCCTTAAACCCCCACCCCCTCCTCAAGCCCCCGCCCCTCGGCATACCCCCGATGGACAGCCCACTCCCGGTCGAGGACCGCCATCAGCACCTCGTCCACCCACTTCCCGTCCCGCAGCGCAGACTCCCGCCGCACGCCCTCGACCACGAATCCCACCTTCCGGTAGACGCGCAGGGCGCGTTCGTTGTCGCCGTACGCCTCCAGGTGCACGCGGTGAAGCCCGAGTCGCTCGAAGCCGTGGCCGACGACGAGCCGGGTGGCCTCCGTGCCGAGGCCCCGGCCGCGACCGCGCGGACCGATGAGGGTACGGAAGTTGCAGCTGCGGGTGTGGGGGTCCCACTCGTTGAGGACGACCTCGCCGACGACCTCGCCGGTGTCACGGTCGGTGACGGCGAGATCGAGCCGGTCGGGCTGCGCGGACCGGGAGCCGTACCAGGGCCGCACGCTCTCCAAGGTGACTTCGGTGGTCGCGTCGAAGGTGAAGCGGATGACCTCGGGATCGCTCAGGATCTCCCAGATCGCGTCCGCGTCGGCCGCCGTGAACGGCCGCAGCACGGTCCTCTCGCCGGTGAGCACGGCTTGTCGGAGAAACTCATGCGCATGACTGTGCCCCACGCGAACGTGGGGCACCACGGATATTCCGCCGGAGGGACAGCTCACCGTAGGCCGGTCACTCCTCCCGTCGGCCGCGATTGCCGGGCCGGGAGGCGACCCAGGCGCGGACGGTGTCGGCGTACCAGTAGGGCTTGCCGCCCTCCACATGGTCGGGCGGGGGCAGCAGCCCGTGCTTGCGGTAGGACCGCACGGTGTCCGGCTGCACCTTGATGTGGGCCGCGATCTCTTTGTACGACCAGAGCCTTCGGTCGGTCATGAGTGCACCTCCCTGCGCGTGCCGCGGCGGCGGCCGTGGACCGGCCGTCCGGGGGAGCCGGGCGCTGCGCTGGCGATCAATCACCAAGCCTGTGCCCGCCCAACGACGGAGAGTGACGACAGGACAGCGGCTGTGTGCCGGGTGTGACGCGCAGCCCGCGTACACCGGACATGTGTGACAAGGGAGTGGCGTTTGTGACAGACGCGAAGCAAAGGAGCACGCTGGGGTGCCGGGCGGGGCGCGTTGACATGGGGGCGCCGCCGGGTCACCGTTGCCGCGAAACGGCTACTGGTCCGAATGTCTGGACAAACTATTGACAGGCCTCCCGCGCGGAGACTAAAAACCGGAGAGAGCCGCCGACGGAGGCGCGACGGGGAACGCGAAGGGATCTCGATGGCGTACGACCTGATCACCATGGGGCGGATCGGCGTGGACCTCTACCCGCTGCAGACCGGCGTCCCGCTCCCGCAGGTGACGTCCTTCGGAAAGTTCCTCGGCGGATCCGCGACCAACGTCGCCGTGGCCGCCGCCCGTCTCGGCCGGCGCACCGCGGTGATCACCCGGACCGGCGGCGACCCGTTCGGCACCTATCTGCACGAGGCGCTGCGCGGCTTCGGCGTCGACGACCGCTGGGTCACACCGGTGCCCGGGCTGCCGACCCCGGTCACCTTCTGCGAGGTCTTCCCGCCGGACGACTTCCCGCTCTACTTCTACCGGCAGCCCAAGGCCCCGGACCTGGAGATCGACGCCCACGACCTCGACCTCGACGCCATCCGCGCGGCGGGCATCTTCTGGATGACCGGCACCGGCTTGAGCGAGGAGCCCAGCCGTACGGCCACGCTCGCCGCCCTCGCCCATCGTGACAGGTCCGGCACCACGGTCTTCGACCTCGACTGGCGCCCCATGTTCTGGCGGGACCCGGACGCGGCCCGCCCCTTCTACACCGAGGCGCTGAAGCACACCACCGTCGCCGTCGGCAACCTCGACGAGGTGGAGGTCGCCACCGGCGTCCGCGAACCGCACGCGGCGGCCGCGGCACTCCTCGACGCCGGTGTCTCCGTGGCCGTCGTCAAACAGGGTCCCAAGGGCGTCCTCGCCGTCAGCCGCGCGGGCGAGTCGGTCGAGGTCCCGCCGCTGCCTGTCGACGTCCTCAACGGCCTCGGCGCCGGCGACGCGTTCGGCGGCTCGCTCTGTCACGGCCTGCTGGCCGGCTGGGACCTGGAGAAGACCATGCGGCACGCCAACGCCGCGGGCGCCATCGTCGCCTCCCGCCTGGAGTGCTCCTCCGCCATGCCGACCCAGGCCGAGGTGGCGGCGGCCCTCAGCGCGGGCGCCGTGCGCGCCGGCACCCCGGCACCCGCCCACTCCACGGGAGCCTCCCAGTGACCGTCGACATCGCGGACCTCGTCCGCACCCGCACCCACCACCCCGAGGCGATCGCCGAGGCCGCCGCCCGCCGCGTCCGCCGGCCGCTGGTGGACGCCGACGGCCGCCTCATGATCGTCGCCGCCGACCACCCGGCCCGTGGCGCGCTCGGTGTCGGCGACCGCAAGCTGGCCATGGCCAACCGCGGCGACCTGCTCGAACGCCTCTGTCTCGCGCTCGGCCGCCCCGGCGTCGACGGTGTCCTCGCCACCGCCGACATCCTCGACGACCTGCTGCTGCTCGGCGCTCTCGACGGCAAGGTCGTCATGGGTTCGATGAACCGTGGCGGACTCCAGGGCGCCCGCTTCGAACTGGACGACCGCTTCACCGGCCACCGCCCCGAGGACATCCAGCGCCTCGGGTTCGACGCAGGCAAGCTGCTGCTGCGCATCGACTACGGGGACCCGGGCTCCCTGACCACCCTGGAGTCCACCGCCCGCGCGATCGACGAGATGGCGGCACGCCGGCTGCCCGTCTTCGTCGAGCCGTTCATCAGCCGCCGGGACACCGGCGGACGGCTGCGCAACGACCTGTCCGCCGACGCCGTCACCCGGTCCATCGCCATCGCCTCGGGGCTGGGCGGCAGTTCGGCGTACACCTGGCTGAAGGTCCCGGTCACCGAGAACCCCGACGACATGGCCCGGGTGATGGCGACCTCGACCCTGCCCGCCGTGCTGCTCGGCGGCGACGTCGGTGACGACCAGGACAGCGCGTACGAGAAGTGGCGCGGCGCCCTCCAGCTCCCCACCGTGCGGGGGCTGGTGGTCGGCCGGTCGCTGCTGTACCCGGCGGACGGCGACGTGGCCGCCGCCGTGGACACCGCCGTAGGACTGCTGTGAGGGCCGCATGAGCAACGAGTTGTACGTCCCGAAGGGCGCCACCGCCGACGCGGACCACGTGCTCGACATCGACCCGGAGCTGGCCGGCTGGACCCACAGCAGCCTGCGGATCGTCGAGCTGGAGGCGGGCGCCACGCACACCTTCACCACCGGGGACAGCGAGTGGATCGTGCTGCCCCTGCAAGGCGGTTGCACCGTGCAAGTGGTTGACGCGGTGTTCCAGCTGCTGGGCCGGGAGAGCGTCTTCGCCGGAGTCTCGGACTTCGCGTACGTCCCCCGTGACACCCAGGCACAGATCACCTCCGGCGCGGGAGGCCGCTTCGCCCTGGCAGGAGCGAAGTGCGAGCGACGACTCCCCGCTCGCTACGGCCCCGCGCCGGAGGTCCCCGTCGAGGAGCGCGGCAGCGGCAACTGCGCCCGCCGGGTGCGCAACTTCGCCTCCGCGGACGCCTTCACGTGCGACAAGCTCATCGCCGTCGAGGTGATCACCCCCGGCGGCAACTGGTCCTCGTACCCGCCGCACAAGCACGACGAGCACCGGCCGGGCGAGGAGTCCGAGCTGGAGGAGATCTACTACTTCGAGATCGACGGCCCAGGCGGCCTCGGCTACCAGAGGGTGTTCCCCTCCCGTGAGGGCGGCGCCGACCTGCTCGCCGAGGTCCGCACCGGCGACGCCGTTCTCGTCCCCGACGGCTGGCACGGGCCGTCCATCGCCCAGCCCGGCCACGACATGTACTACCTGAACGTCATGGCGGGACCCGGCCGGACCCGGGAGTGGCGGATCTGCTTCCACCCGGACCACGTCGACAGCACAGGGGGTTACCGATGACCACCAGGCTCACGGTCGCACAGGCGCTCGTACGCTTCCTCTCCGTCCAGCACACCGAGCGGGACGGCGTACGGCAGCGGCTCATCGGCGCCACCTGGGGCATCTTCGGCCACGGCAACGTCGCCGGACTGGGCCAGGCGCTGGTCGAGTACGCGGACGACATGCCGTACCTCCAGGGCCGCAACGAGCAGGCCATGGTGCACGCGGCGGTCGGCTACGCCCGTCAGTCGAACCGCCTGTCCACGCACGCGGTGACGACCTCCATCGGGCCGGGCGCGACGAACCTGGTCACGGGCGCCGCCCTCGCGACCGTCAACCATCTCCCGGTGCTGCTGCTGCCGGGCGACATCTTCGCCACCCGCCCCGCCGACCCGGTCCTCCAGCAGCTCGAAGTGCCGTACGCCGGCGATGTGTCGGTCAACGACAGCCTGCGCCCGGTGTCGAGGTACTTCGACCGCGTCACCCGCCCGGAGGCGCTGATCCCGGCGGCGCTCCAGGCCATGCGGGTACTGACCGACCCGGTGGAGACGGGTGCGGTCACGCTCGCGCTCCCGCAGGACGTCCAGGCCGAGGCGTACGACTGGCCGGAGGAGTTCTTCGCCGAGCGCACCTGGGTGGTACGCCGCCCGGGCGCCGATCCGACCGAGCTCGCCGAGGCCGTGACCACGATCAGGGCCGCCCGGCGGCCGCTGGTGATCGCCGGCGGCGGAGTCCACCACAGCCGCGCCGAGAGCGTCCTCGCCGAGTTCGCCGAGGCCACCGGCATCCCGGTCGCCTCCACCCAGGCCGGCAAGGGCTCCCTGCCGTACGACCATCCGCAGGACGTCGGCGGCATCGGCCACACCGGCACCGCCACCGCCGACGAACTGGCCCGCACGGCCGACCTGGTGATCGGCGTGGGCACCCGCTACACCGACTTCACCACCGCGTCCGGAACGCTCTTCGCCGACCCCGAGGTCCGTTTCCTCAACCTCAACATCGCCGCCTACGACGGCCACAAGCTCGCCGGATCGCCCCTGATCGCGGACGCGCGCAGCGGCCTGGCGGAGCTGACCGAGGCGCTCGCGCTGCACGGCCACCGGGTCCCGGAGGCGTACCTCACGAAGTACACGCGGGAGAAGGCGGGCTGGGAGCGCCGCGTCGACGCCGCCTACGAGGCCGCCGAGCCCACCGCGCGGCCGACGCAGACACAGGTGCTCGGCGCGCTGGACGCACTGGTGGACGCGTCGGACGTGATCATCAACGCCGCCGGCTCGATGCCCGGTGACCTGCACAAACTGTGGCGGGCCCGGTCCTTCGACCAGTACCACCTGGAGTACGGCTACTCCTGCATGGGCTACGAGATCCCGGCCGCGATCGGCGTGAAGCTGGCCGCGCCGGACCGGCCGGTGTGGGCCCTGGTCGGCGACGGCACCTACCTGATGATGCCGACGGAGATCGTGACCGCCGTGCAGGAGGGCATCGCGATCAAGTTGCTGCTCGTCCAGAACCACGGGTACGCGTCCATCGGGGGCCTGTCCGAGGCGACCGGCGCGGAGCGCTTCGGAACCGCCTACCGCTATCGAGAGGGCGACGGCACGTTCTCCGGCGCCCCGCTCCCCGTGGACCTGGCCGCCAACGTCGAGAGCCTCGGCATGCGGGTGCTGCGCGCCCGGACCGTCGACGACCTGCGCTCGGCGCTCGCCGAGGCGCGGGCCGCGGACACTGCCACATGTGTCTACGTCGAGACCGAAACGGCAGACACAGTGTCGGGCGCGCCCGAGGCGCAGGCCTGGTGGGATGTACCTGTGGCCGAGACCGCGACCCGATCGTCCGCGGTCAAGGCCCGTGAGCTGTACGAACGGCACGTCTCGACCCGACGCCGCCATCTGTGAAGGAGTAACCGGTCATGACGAAGATCGTCAACCACTGGATCGGCGGCAAGTCCGCCGAAGGCGCGTCGGGCACGTTCGGGCCGGTCACGGACCCGGCGACCGGCGTGGTCACCACGAAGGTCGCGTTCGCCTCGGTCGACGAGGTGGACGCGGCGGTCGCCTCCGCGAAGGAGGCCTTCCTGACCTGGGGCCAGTCCTCACTGGCCCAGCGCACCACGATCCTGTTCCGCTTCCGCGCCCTGCTGGACGCGCACCGCGACGAGATCGCCGAGCTGATCACCGCCGAGCACGGCAAGGTGCACTCCGACGCCCTCGGTGAGGTGGCGCGCGGCCTGGAGATCGTCGACCTGGCCTGCGGCATCAACGTGCAGCTGAAGGGCGAGCTGTCGACGCAGGTGGCGAGCCGGGTCGACGTGGCCTCGCTGCGCCAGCCGCTCGGTGTCGTCGCGGGCATCACGCCGTTCAACTTCCCGGCGATGGTGCCGATGTGGATGTTCCCGCTCGCCATCGCGTGCGGCAACACCTTCGTGCTGAAGCCCTCGGAGAAGGACCCGTCGGCCTCCGTCCGGCTGGCCGAGCTGCTGACCGAGGCGGGCCTGCCGGACGGCGTCCTCAACGTCGTGCACGGCGACAAGGTGGCCGTCGACCGGCTCCTGGAGCACCCCGACGTCAAGGCGGTGTCCTTCGTCGGCTCCACCCCGATCGCCCGCTACATCCACACCACGGCGTCCGCGAACGGCAAGCGCGTCCAGGCCCTCGGCGGCGCCAAGAACCACATGCTGGTGCTGCCGGACGCCGACCTGGACGCGGCGGCCGACGCGGCGGTCTCGGCGGCGTACGGCTCGGCGGGCGAGCGCTGCATGGCCATCTCGGCCGTGGTGGCGGTCGGCTCCGTCGGCGACGAACTGGTGGACAAGATCCGCGAGCGCGCCGAGAAGATCAAGATCGGCCCCGGCAACGACCCGACGTCCGAGATGGGCCCGCTGATCACCAAGGTCCACCGCGACAAGGTGGCCTCCTACGTCGAGGGCGCCGCCGCCGAGGGCTGCGAGGTCGTGCTCGACGGCAGCGGCTACACCGTCGACGGCTTCGAGGACGGCCACTGGATCGGGATCTCCCTGCTCGACAAGGTGCCGACGTCGGCGAAGGCCTACCAGGACGAGATCTTCGGCCCGGTGCTGTGCGTGCTGCGCGCGGAGACGTACGAGGAGGGCATCGCCCTCATCAACGCCTCCCCGTTCGGCAACGGCACCGCGATCTTCACCCGGGACGGCGGCGCCGCCCGCCGCTTCCAGCTGGAGGTCGAGGCCGGCATGGTCGGCGTGAACGTCCCGATCCCGGTCCCCGTCGGCTACCACTCCTTCGGCGGCTGGAAGGACTCCCTCTTCGGGGACCACCACATCTACGGCAACGACGGCACGCACTTCTACACCCGCGGCAAGGTCGTCACCACCCGCTGGCCCGACCCGGCGGACGGCCCCGCGGGCGTGGACCTTGGCTTCCCGCGCAACCACTGACCCGCGCCGGGCTCGCGCGCCGGACCGGAACCGGGACCGCGCCCGTGGACCCACGTACCACGGGCGCGGTATGTGAAGGCGGCGCCGTACTCCCCTGGGAGGGCACCGGGTTCAGACCGTGAGCTGTCAGTGGGCGACAGGTTCGCCGCGTACCGTTGACGCATGGATCTTCGCTCGCCCGGACTGCGCGGGCTGTTGCGGCGGCCACGACGGCTGGTGGCCGCCGCGGCCGCCGTCGTCGTGCTCGCCGGTGCCGGTACGTGGACGGCCGTCGCCGACGACGACGCGCCCGCGGTACGCCGCGCCGACCGGGTGCTGCCCGGTGCCGGCGGGGTGCGCATCGACACCTCGTACTTCACCACCGCGTCCACCGGCCGCCGCCCCGCGGTGCTGCTGGGGCACGGCTTCGGCGGCAGCAAGGACGACGTACGGCAGCAGGCGCAGGACCTGGCGCGCGACGGCTACGCGGTGCTGACCTGGTCGGCACGCGGCTTCGGCGGGTCCACGGGCAGGATCGGGCTGAACGACCCCGAGGGCGAGGTCGCCGACGTTTCGAAGCTGCTCGACTGGCTGGCCGCGCAGCCGCAGGTCGCGCTCGACAAGTCCGGCGACCCCCGCGTCGGCATGGCGGGCGGCTCCTACGGCGGCGCGATCGCGCTGCTGACCGCGGGGTACGACGACCGCGTGGACGCCATCGCCCCGGCGATCACCTACTGGAACCTGGCCGACGCCCTCTTCCCTAACGACGTCTTCAAGAAGCTGTGGGCGGGCGTCTTCGTCACCTCCGGTGGCGGCTGCGCCAAGTTCGAGCCGCGGCTGTGCGAGATGTACGAGCGGGTCGCCGAGTCCGGCACCCCCGACACCGAGGCACGCGAACTCCTGGAAGAGCGCTCGCCGTCGGCCGTAGGCGACCGCATCGACGTACCCACCCTGCTGATCCAGGGCCAGTCGGACTCCCTGTTCCCGCTCGACCAGGCCGACGCGGCGGCGCGGGCCGTCCGGGCGGGCGGCGCCCCCGTGGACGTCGACTGGATCGCCGGCGGCCACGACGGCGGCGACCTGGAGACGAGCCGGGTCCAGCAGCGCGTCACCCAGTGGTTCGACCGCTACCTCAAGGACGACAAGGGCGCCGCCACCGGCCCCGCCTTCCGCGTCACCCGCACCGGAGGCGTCGACTCCACCGACGGCGAGGCCCTGCTGCGGGGCGCGAGCGCCGAGACGTATCCCGGCCTGGAGAGCGGACGGCGTGCGGTGGCCCTCACCGGACGCGAGCAGACCTTCGACAACCCGCCCGGCGCCGGACCGCCCGCCGTCTCCGCCCTGCCCGGCCTCGGTGCCGGCGGCGGCCTCGCCCAGCTCTCCGCGCTCGGAGTCGGCATCTCGCTCGACTTCCCGGGCCAGCACGCGCGGTTCGAGTCGGCGCCGCTGACCGAGGACCTGCGCGTCACCGGATCACCGACGGCCACCGTCCACGTGAAGTCCAGCAGCGCGGACGCCGTCCTCTTCGCCAAGGTCTACGACGTCGGCCCCGACGGCCGTCAGCAGGTGCTGCCCTCCCAGCTGGTCACGCCCGTCCGCGTGACGGACGCCAAGGCCGGCAAGGACGTGACGCTCACCCTCCCCGCCGTCGACTACGAGGTCGGCAAGGGCCACCAGCTGCGCCTGGTCCTCGCCTCGACCGACCTGGCGTACGCCTCCCCGGCGGCCCCGGCGACCTACACCGTCTCCCTCAAGGGCGCCCTGTCGGTGCCGACGGCTCCCGAGGTGACGGCGGCCGCCACGCCGCTGCCCGCCTGGGTGTGGTGGCTGCCGCTGACCGGTGCCGTCGTCGCCCTGGCGCTGCTGCTCTCCGCCCGCCGCCGCACCGCGACGCCCGCCCCCGACCCCGCGCTGTCCGACGTGCCGCTCCTGATCACCGACCTGAGCAAGCGGTACGCCAGGTCGGCGGAGCGGTACGCGGTCAAGGACCTCTCCTTCCGGGTGGACAAGGGCCAGGTCCTGGGTCTGCTCGGCCCCAACGGCGCCGGCAAGACCACCACCCTGCGCATGCTGATGGGCCTGATCAGGCCGGACGGCGGCGAGATCCGTGTCTTCGGCCACGCCATCCGCCCCGGCGCACCCGTGCTGTCGCGGGTCGGCGCATTCGTGGAGGGCGCCGGCTTCCTGCCCCACCTCTCCGGCCGGGAGAACCTGGAGCTGTACTGGCGGGCGACCGGCCGCCCCGCCGAGGACGCCCACCTCGACGAGGCGCTGGAGATCGCCGGCCTCGGCGACGCGCTGGCCCGCGCGGTGCGCACGTACTCGCAGGGCATGCGCCAGCGCCTGGCCATCGCGCAGGCCATGCTGGGCCTGCCGGACCTGCTCATCCTCGACGAACCGACCAACGGCCTCGACCCGCCGCAGATCCGCGAGATGCGCGAGGTGATGATCCGGTACGCGGCCGCCGGCCGCACGGTGATCGTCTCCAGCCACCTCCTGTCGGAGGTCGAGCAGTCCTGCACGCATCTCGTGGTGATGGACCGGGGCCGGCTCGTGCAGGCGGGCCCGGTGGGCGAGATCGTCGGCTCCGGCGACACCCTCCTCGTCGGCACGGGCACGCCCGTCGACGAACCGGTCGCCGAGAAGATCGCCGCCCTGCCGGGCGTCGCCTCGGCCGTCGTCACCGGCGACGGGCTGCTGGTCCGGCTGGACGCCGGCGGCAGCGCCTCGCGGCTGGTCGCCGAGCTGGTCCGGCTGGAGGTGCCGGTCGCCTCGGTCGGCCCGCACCGCCGCCTGGAGGACGCGTTCCTCACCCTGATCGGAGGTTCCGCATGAGCGGCAGCACCCTCGCCGACCGCACGGACGCCAAGGAGACCGCGTCCGGCTACCGGGCGGGCCGCACCCTGCCCCTGCGGGTGGAGCTGGTCCGCCAGCTCAAGCGGCGCCGGACGCTCGTCATGTTCGGCATCCTCGGCGTCCTGCCCTTCGTCCTGGTCGTCGCCTTCGCGATCGGCGGCGAGCCGGACGGTGGCGGCGACCGGATCACGCTGATGGACACGGCCACCGCGTCGGCGGCCAACTTCGCCGCGGTGAACCTGTTCGTGTCGGCGGGCTTCCTGCTGGTCATCCCGGTCGCCCTGTTCTGCGGCGACACGGTCGCCTCGGAGGCCGGCTGGTCCTCGCTGCGCTATCTGCTCGCCGCTCCCGTGCCACGGGCCCGGCTGCTGTGGTCCAAGCTCGTCGTCGGGCTCGGCCTGAGCCTGGCCGCCATGCTGCTGCTGCCGGTCGTCGCGCTGGCCGTCGGCGTCGCCGCGTACGGCTGGGGCCCGCTGCAGATACCCACCGGCGGCGCGCTCGACGCGGGCACGGCGGCGCAGCGGCTGGTGGTGGTCGTGGCGTACATCTTCGTGTCCCAACTGGTCACCGCCGGGCTGGCGTTCTGGCTGTCCACCCGGACGGACGCGCCGCTCGGCGCGGTCGGCGGCGCGGTCGGCCTGACCATCGTCGGCAACGTCCTCGACGCGGTCACCGCCCTCGGCGACTGGCGCCATTACCTCCCCGCGCACTGGCAGTTCGCCTGGGCGGACGCCGTACAGCCCGAACCGCAGTGGTCCGGCATGATCCAGGGCACCGCGATCTCCGTGACCTACGCACTCGTGCTGTTCGCCCTGGCCTTCCGCGGTTTCGCCCGCAAGGACGTCGTCTCCTAGGTCTCCGGAAGATCTCCCACCGGTCTCGGCGGGCCCGCTCCGTAGCCCCTTCGAGACGCAAGCGCAACGCTTTGTCACGCACGTTCCGGCCCCCTGTGCCGTCACAGTCACTGACGTCGAGGTTCGACGGGCGGTCAACGGACACAGGGGGTACGTGTGATGAAGCGGTATCGGACACGGCGGCTCAGCGGCGCGCTGCTCGCGCTCACCACGGCGGGCGGTCTGCTGCTCACCGGCTGCGGCGCCGGGGACTCCGGCGACGCGAGCCGGGCCGACCGGGCGGAGAAGGCCGACGGCTTCCCGGCCCCGGCCCCACCCGCCCCGGACTCCGGCGAGGTGAGCGGAGAGCAGCGCGAGGACGGCACGGACCGCGAGTTCGCGCCGGAACCCGACCACCTCTCCACCTTCGCCCTCGACGTGGACACGGCCTCGTACGGCTACGCCCGCCGCACCCTCGCCGAGGGCGGCCGGCCGCACCCGTCGACGATCCGCCCGGAGGAGTTCGTCAACAGCTTCCGCCAGGACTACGAACGCCCCGACGGCAACGGCTTCTCGGTGACGGTCGACGGCGCCCGCACCAGCGCCGAGGACTGGTCCCTGGTCCGCGTCGGCCTCGCCACCCGCCCGGCCGAGAACGAGGGCGAACGCCCGCCCGCCGCCCTCACCTTCGTCCTCGACGTCTCGGGCTCGATGTCCGAGCCCGGCCGGCTGGACCTCGCCAAGGAGTCCCTCGCCGTGATGACCGACCGGCTGCGCGACGACGACTCGGTCGCGCTGGTCACCTTCAGCGACGAGGCCGAGACGGTACTGCCGATGACCCGGCTCGGCGGCAACCGCGGCAAGGTCCACGGGGCCGTCTCGGGCCTGGAGGTCCAGCAGTCCACCAACCTCGGCGCGGGCGTCGAGACCGGGTACGCGACGGCCGTGGAGGGTCTGCGCGAGGGTGCCACCAACCGGGTCGTCCTCGTCTCCGACGCCCTCGCCAACACCGGCGACACGGACGCCGACACGATCCTGGAGAGGATCGACGGGGCCCGCCGCGAGCACGGCGTCACCCTCTTCGGCGTGGGCGTCGGAAGCGAGTACGGCGACGAGTTGATGGAACGCCTCGCCGACCGGGGCGACGGCCACACGACGTACGTCTCGACCGCCGAGGAGGCCCGCGAGGTGTTCTGCGAGGAACTCCCGCGCCACGTCGACCTCACCGCCCGCGACGCCAAGGCGCAGGTCGCCTTCGACCCGCGGACGGTCTCCCAGTTCCGTCTGATCGGCTACGAGAACCGCGAGGTCGCCGACGAGGACTTCCGCGACGACCGCGTCGACGGCGGCGAGGTCGGCCCCGGCCACACGGTCACCGCCCTGTACGCGGTCCGCACCAGGCCCGGCGCCGACGGCCACCTCGCCACGGCCACCGTCCGCTGGCTCGACCCCGCCACCCGGGCCCCGCACGAGGAATCGGGCCGGGTGGAGACGGCGGCCCTCGACACCTCGGTGCGCGGCGCGTCCGCCCGCTTCCAGGTCACGGTGGTGGCCGCCTACTTCGCCGACGCCCTGCGCCGCGAGGACACCCGCCACACCCCGCTGCCCGGTGCGCCGGGCATGCGCGAACTCGCCGAGCACGCCGACGAGCTGGCGCGGCGGACGGAGGACGAGGAGGTACGGCAACTGGCGACCGCCATCGACCAGGCGCAGGGCATCACGTACTGACGCCCGGTGTCCGGCGGGTTCACGCGCGACCCATTGACCTTTCCTTACTTCCGGGTAAGTTGACCTTGCGTCACCACCGTGCACCGGCAACGCGGGAGCCGCCATGGGCGTACGCAGGGATCTGAAACGGGCCAGGCGGCGCACCGACCTGTCGGCCCGCGCCGAGGTCGAGCTGATCAGGGACGAGACCGGCACGGTGCGGGAGGTGCACGTCCCGCCGATGGCCGAGCCTCCCACCACCGGCAGCATCGCCGACATCCCGTACACCAACGCGGCCGAGGACCCCGGCGCCGTGGTGCTGCGGCGCAGGACGGCCGACGGCACCTGGGTGCCGGTCACCGCAGCCGCCTTCGCCCAGGAGGTCACCGCCGTCGCCAAGGGCCTGATCGCCGCCGGCCTCGAACCCGGCGGCCGGGTCGGCGTGATGTCCCGCACGCGCTACGAGTGGACGCTCCTGGACTTCGCCGTCTGGGCGGCAGGTGGCAGCACCGTCCCGGTCTACCCCACCTCGGCCGCGCCGCAGGTGGAGTGGATCGTCCGCGACTCGGGCGCCCGGCACGTGGTCACCGAGACCGCCGAGAACGCCGCCACCGTCACCACCGGCACGGCCGGTCACCCCCACCCGCCCCGCGTCTGGCAGCTCGACGCCGACGCCCTCACCGACCTCGTCCTCCTCGGCGAGAACGTCCCCGACGAGGAGGTCACCAAGCGCCGCACCGCCCTGACCCCCGGCACGGTCGCGACGATCTGTTACACCTCCGGCACCACCGGCCGCCCCAAGGGCTGCGTCCTCACCCACGCCAACCTGCGCGCGGAGGCCGCGAACACCGTCGAGCTGCTCCACCCGGTCTTCAAGGCGGTCACCCGCCAGACCGCCTCGACACTGCTCTTCCTCCCGCTCGCCCACATTCTCGGCCGCACCCTCCAGATCGCGTGTCTGCTGGCCCGCATCGAGATCGGCCACTGCCCGAGCGTGAGACCCGACGAACTCCGGCCGATGCTCCGGGAGTTCCGCCCCACCTTCCTGGTCGGCGTGCCCTACCTGTTCGAGAAGATCCACGACACCGGCCGCGCCACCGCCGAGAAGATCGGCCGCGGTGCCTCCTTCGACCGCGCGGACCGGATCGCCGTCCGCTTCGCCGAGGCGTACCTGAGGAAGTTCCTCGGCACCGGCAAGGGCCCCGGCCCGGGCCTCTACGCCGCCTGGGTCCTGTACGACCTGCTGGTCTACCGCCGTATCCGCGAGGAGCTCGGCGGCCGGCTGCGCTACGCCATCAGCGGCGGCTCCCCGCTCGACCGCAACCTCAACCTGTTCTTCCACGCCGCCGGAATCGTCGTCTACGAGGGCTACGGCCTGACCGAGACCACCGCCGCGGCCACCATCGTCCCGCCGCTGACACCCCGGCCCGGCACGGTCGGCCCGCCCGTCCCCGGCACCGGCGTCCGGATCGCCGCCGACGGCGAGGTACTGATCAGGGGCGGCATCGTCTTCGACGGCTACCGGAACAACCCGGAGGCCACCGACGCGGTCCTGGCCGGCGGCTGGTTCGCCACCGGTGACCTCGGCGCCCTCGACCAGGACGGCTATCTCACCATCACCGGCCGCAAGAAGGACATCCTCGTCACCTCCGGCGGCAAGAACGTCTCCCCGTCGATCCTGGAGGACCGCCTGCGCAGCCGCTCACCGATCGGCCAGTGCCTGGTCGTCGGCGACAACCGGCCCTGCGTCGGCGCGCTGATCACCCTCGACCCCGAGGCCGTCACCCACTGGCTGGCCGTCCACAACCTGCCCCCGGACACCCCCATGTCCGCCGTCCGCCAGGACCCGCGCCTTCACGCCGCCGTCCAGAAGGCCGTCGACTACGCCAACGAGGCCGTCTCCCGCGCCGAGTCTATCCGGGCCTTCAGCCTCGTCGAGGGCGAGTTCACCGAGGAGAACGGCATGCTGACCCCGTCCCTGAAGGTCAAACGACACGCGGTGACGACGGCGTACGCGAAGGAGATCGAGGAACTGTACGCGTCCGGCGGCTGACCCCGACGGCACAGGGGGCGCGGGCACGAAAGAGGGGCGGGCCGCCGAGATGCTCGGCGATCCACCGGGACCTGCTGGAACAGCTCCGGGAAACCATCGGCGTCAACGTCAA
>NZ_JBFBJT010000099.1:0-26684 GCF_040686175.1 Streptomyces sp. NPDC086077
GCCACCGCGATCTGGCACAACTGGAACACCGGAGCAACGGTCAAGCGCTCGCTGATCGCGTACGACCACTGAAGACATCGGACTCATTCATCTAGCTCGTAGGGGAGATTTGGCCCGTTGCCCCTGGCGCCAGCCTAGAAGGCAGACAAAGGGACACCGCCTGGCCCACCGGAGAGCCCCTACGCGGCCCTTCTGGCTGCGGGTTGCCCCTCGCGTGCAGGAGGCGATTCACGCGGAGGCAAGGTTTGTTCGGCCCAGACGACTTTACCGCCGGGTATCGGGCGGTAGCCCCATCTGCGGGACCTCCGGGATACGAGCGAGAGGCCCCGGCCGTGCTCGTCGAGGGTATGCGCCCTGCGCTGACGCGGGAAGCCGACATCGCTGTCGGAGACTTCGCAGGTCAGGAAGTCGTGCTTGATCAGGCGCAGCTGGACTGGGCCGGTTCCGTGGCGGGCGGCGTTGGTGACCAGTTCACTGACGATCAGTCTCGTGGCGTTCTCGAGTCCTTCCAGGCCCCACTCGGCCAGTTGAGTGGCTGCGAGGTTCCGGGCGCGGCCGGCCGCGGTGTTGTCGCTGGGCAGCGTCCAGGAGGCGACCTGGCTCGGGGCGAGTGCGCGGGTGCGGACGAGGAGCAGGGTGACGTCGTCACACGCCGCCTGACCCACGAAGGGCTCCATCGCGCGGGTGCAGAGCTCTTCCAGCGACTGGTTCGGCCGCGTGAGAGCGGCGCCCAGTCGGCGCATGCCGTCTTCGATGTCCTGGCCGCGGGTCTCGATCATGCCGTCGGTGTAGAGGGCGAGGAGGGTTCCCTCGGGCAGTTCGAGCTCCACGGCCTCGATGGGGATGCCCAGTCCGACGCCGAGTGGGATTCCGGTGGGAAGGTCGGGGAAGGTGACGCCGCCGTGCCGGTCGACGATGGCGGGCGGCGGGTGGCCGGCGGATGCCATGGTGCACCGGCCGGTGACAGGGTCGTAGACGGCATACAGACAGGTGGCGCCCACGACTGCGGAGGCCTGGTCCGGGGGTTCGGCGTCCTCCTCCACGAGTCGCTGGACCGTGTCGTCGAGGTGGGTGAGCAGTTCGTCGGGGGGCAGGTCCATGTCGGCGAGCGTGCGTACCGCGGTGCGCAGCCTGCCCATGGTCACGGCGGCGTTGATGCCGTGACCGACCACGTCGCCGACGACGAGGGCGACGCGGGCACCGGACAGCGGGATGACGTCGAACCAGTCGCCGCCCACGCCGTGGTCGATGTCGGCGGGCAGGTAGCGTGAGGCGGTCTCGACCGCCGCACCGCCTCTGAGGCGGTGCGGCAGCAGATTGCGCTGCAGTGCCAGTGCCGTGGTGTGCTGACGGGCGTAGCGGAGCGCGTTGTCCAGCGACACCGCGGCGCGGCTGACGAGCTCCTCGGCCAGGAGCAGATCGGCGTCCTGGAAGGGAACCGGGTCCTTTGTGCGGATGAACACCGCTATGCCCAGCAGGGCGCGCCGCGTGCGGATAGGTACGACCATCAGGGAGTGCATGCCGTACTCATGGATCTTGTGCGCCCGCGGGTGATCCTGGTTGATCCATGTGCCTGGAGCAGTGTCGAGGATGGGTTCGAGATGAGGGCTGCCGGTGTTAAAGACATCGGTGAGGGGAGAGCCGTGGGGCAGGGTGATCGGCTCACCGCGCGTCCACGGGGACTCCGGTACGCCGGGGTGCACGGAGGCCAGACCGGCACGCCGGAGAACGGGGTAGCGCTCGCCCGAAGCGTCGATGCTGACCGCGGGCCCCTCACCGAACGGGACCCACTGCTCAAGGTCCACAGCTGCGAAGTCGGCGAGCAGTGGCACGGCGAGGTCGGCCAGTGCCTGACTGGTCTGCATCACGTCCAGGCTGGTGCCCAGGCGTGTGCCGGCCTGGTTGAGGATGGCGAGGCGTTCACGCGCCTGCTGGCTGGCGGTGACATCGACACTGGTGATGCAGACGCCCGACGGTTGGCCGTCGACGCCCTGGAGACAGGCGAACGACACCGCGAAGGGGTGCTCGGGGCCAAGAGCCGCCGGAAGCCATGTCCGGTACTCGTGGACCTTGGTCGTGCCGCTCTTCAGTACCTGCCGCATCACCTCCTCGAGCCCTTCTGCCTTGACGCCATGCATCACATCGGTGAGCGGGCGTCCGAGTCGGCGGTCAGGCGGGATGCCGTCGTGGGTTTCCATCGCGTCGCTCACGCCGGTACACCGCAGTTGCCTGTCACGCACGGAGACACCGATGGGCGCGCGGGTGAGAAGGGCTCCCCTGACGGGTCCGTTCACCGCTTCCCTGGACAGCGTGCCGATGTCGGTCACGGACGCGAGCCACTGCGTTGTCCCGTCATACCCCCGTACCTTCGACATCCGCAGAATGGTGTCGAGCAGGCGACCGTCTCGATGACGCACCACCGACACGCCCGGCCACCCATTCCGGACACGGCACTGCTCGACAAACGCCGACACCGTCGGCGCTTCCCCGAAGGACGGCAGCACCACCGCTGCGGAGCATCCCGCCATATCGGAAGCGGAATATCCGACAAGCCGCTCAGCGGCCTGCGTCCACGCCACCACCGCCCCCTGCTCATCGAACAACGCGATCGCCGACTCGGACACCTCGGATGAGCTGACCTGGTCACGCGATGTAACAAAATACGCACTATGAGCGGTCATCAAGCTGCTGATCCTTACGTGGCGGCACTTTGAATGCATGACAAAACGAGTGCGCACTTTGTGACAGCCATATCGGCAGAAACCGCGACGACTGCGCACTGCCCGGCCATGGCCCACCTGCGCACCACTGCGCACCCGACAAGCCCGAGCCAGCACCACAGAACGACCACCCGGACAAGGCCGCCTCGCCCGTCCCCGGACTGATCTCCACCGCCGCCAACCTCGGCGGCCACACGCGCTGGGTCCCCTGGTCGGGGGTGCCCTCACCGAGTGGATCTCCTTCCCGCTGGTCACCTCCTGACATATTCTTCTACAGTCGTGTAGAGACCCGCGAGGTTGCCTGGTGACTCCGCCTGCTCGTACGCCCTCGGTGCTGGACAAGTAGTGGGCGGACAAGCCGCTGACCGAGACTTTCGAGGCGTACGGCGTCACCACTGTCGCCGATCTCGCCGACCTGAAGTACGTCCGCTGCGCCCAGGCGCTGACCGCCTGGACACGGCGAAGTAGTCCCCCTGACAGCGTGGTGGTGCGGCCACTGTTTCTCGGGCCGCACCACCGCCACGCCACCCGCAGAACTCGCACATGAAGGAGTGAACGCCGCGATGGTGTTCAAGAAGTTGCTCGGCTCGCTCGGCGTTGGCGGCCCCACTGTGGACACGGTCCTCGACCCGGGCGCCGTCCTGCCCGGCGGCAGCCTGACAGGACAGGTGCACCTGAAGGGCGGCAGCGCCGACTTCGACATCGAAGTTGATCACCCTGAAGCTGGTGGCCCGAATGGAGGCAGAGCACGACGGTGGTGAAGCGGAAGGCGTGGCGGTTTTCGGCCGGTTCACCGTAGCCGGTGGCTTCCACCTCGCCGAAGGCGAGCAGCGCAGCGCGCCGTTCACGGTGGCCCTGCCATGGGAGACGCCGATCACGGAGCTGTACGGGCAGTCACTGGGCATCGTGCTCGGCGTGCGCACGAGCTGGCGGTGGCCGGCGCGAAGGACAACGGAGACCTCGACCCGCTCGCCGTTGCCCCGCTGCCCGTGCAGGAGGCGGTTCTCGAAGCCCTCGGCCGGCTCGGCTTCGGCTTCAAGTCCGCCGACCTGGAAAACGGGCACATCCGCGGCACCGGCGAGAGCTGCCGTTCTACCAGGAAATCGAACTCGCACCCGCTCCGCACTACGCGCACGCCCTGCGAGAGCTGGAGGTCACCTTCCTGGCCAGCGCCGGCGGCTTGGAAGTCGTCCTGGAGGCCGACAAGCCCGGCGGGTTCCTCTCCTCCGGACACGACGTCGTCAACCGGCACGTCGTCAGCCATGACGGCGCCGCCCAGCGCGACTGGAACGCCGTCGTCGACGCCTGGATCCGCCAGATGGTCACCGGCACCCACACTTCCTACGGGCAAGCAGACGAACACGGCGCCCACTACTCCCACGGCCACCACCACGGCGCTCACCGCTCCGGGCCCGGCTTGGGCACCGTCATCGCGGCCGGTGCGGCCGGACTCGCCGCCGCCGAGGTCGTCGACGAGGTCGGCGACCTCTTCGAAGGCGACGACCAGGGCGACGAAGCCTGACCCACTGCTCGATCACGTAGGCCCGGGCCGGGCGGCCCCGGCCCGGCACCGCACGAAGGAACTGCTGCGTGGCGCAGCAGCTCGGATTCTTCGCCGCCCACGACTGCTCAGACGTAGAACATTGACAGCCACCGCTCCCGCCCTCGCCGGAACCGGGGTGCAGGACACCATGTCAATGGCGTCCCCAGCCGGTCAGGCTTTTCCAGGTGGCACTGCGTACGGAGGTGATGGGCACCTGCTCCGGTACGTAGTGCTCGCAGCGTGGATTGTGGCAGGGCCCCGCGGTCCAGGTGGGGACGTAGACGCCCATGTTCTTGTGCCGTTCCACCACGGTGTCCACCGGCTGCTTGCAGGAATGGCAGGAGTGCCTGGACGGCCGAGCCTGCTGGGACGGCTGGGTCTGCTTGGGCTTCCGCTCACCGTTCATAACAAGGAGTTTACTACCACTTTGCGCGCATTTGGGGGTCCCTTGACCGCCTGCCTCCGGCGTGCGTAAGGACCCTGGGGACTGCCGCCCTCGGCCCAATGCTCATGCGCCTTCACGTGGAACGGTGACGCTCCGGGTCGGCCGGCGGTTCCGGCCCGTCGTCGGGAGGGTCACCGTCTGTGATCTCTGCGGCGCTGACGGCGTCCGTTTCGGATCGGTCGACGTGGGGGCCGGGCGGGGGGCGCAGCAGACTGAGCGCGATGGAGACGGTCAGCACGGTCGCGATGACGGCGAGGCTGAGGGGTGAGGGAATCTCGGGAATTGCGGTGCTGATCGTTTCGTGGGACGCCTGGAGGATGAGTTTGACGCCGATGAAGGCAAGGATGATCGCCAGTCCCTTGCTGAGGTAATGGAACCGGTCGAGCAGGCCCGCCAGCATGAAGTAAAGGGCCCGCAGGCCCAGGATGGCGAAGGCGTTGCTGGTGTAGACGATGAAGGCGTCGCTGCTGACGGCCAGGACGGCGGGCACGCTGTCGACCGCGAAGACGAGGTCGGCGGCCTCGATCGCGGCGACCACGGCAAGCAGCGGGGTGGCGACGCGTTTACCGGCTTCCTTGACGAAGAAGCGGGTTCCCGCGTACTCGTCCCGCACCGGGACCACCTTGCGGAGCAGCTTGACGGCGATGCTCTTGGCGGGGTCGAAGCTGTCGTCCTCCTCCTTGAGGATCTTGTAGGTGCTGTAGAAGAGGATGGCGGCGAAGACGAACAGGACAGCAGTGAAGCGGCTGACCACCGCCACGCCGGCGGCGAGGAAGATGCCACGGAAGACCAGGGCCCCGAGAACGCCGAGAAACAGCACCCGGTGCTGATAGGCGCGCGGCACCTTGAAGTAGCCGAAGATCAACGCGAAGACGAAGAGGTTGTCGACCGACAGGCTCTTCTCCAGCAGCCACGCGGTGGTGTATTCGACTCCGGCGGTCGTGCCGACCACCAGGAACACGACAACACCGAAAACCACCGCCAGCCCCACCCAGACACCGCTCCAGGCAGCGGCCTCACGGAATCCGATGACATGCGCCTGCCGGTGCGCCAGGAGATCGACCGCCAACGACACCAGCACGGTGACGGCGAACACCAACCACAGCCACAGCGGCACATCATGCACAGGTCCGACCCCTCACGCGATCGCCCGGACACCCCCTTCTTCGAGTCTGAGACATCCGGCGGTGCTTGTCTTGCTCGCAGACCGGCACCACCCATGTGTTCGTGGCCCCGAGGGAGTGATCTCGCCATCTGGCCCAAGGGAGCTCCGAGCCTGACGACCGTTACGACGCGCGGTTCACCGCGTATCCCAGGGAACCTGATGGCGACCGGTCTCTCGGGCCGCCAGCGGCATACGAGGCTGACCCAGCCGCGTCCCTTCGCGTTCGTCCGCGGCGTGACGACGCGAGACTGGACCGGGCTCCGGCTCGCACCGGCAGGACGTCTCGAGCAAGAGGACAGCCGCTGGATCAGCGGTGAAGACCCGCGCGGCACATCCGCGCGCAGGTTCTTGGTCGATCCCGCTTCGTTTGCCTTCCTCTTGCCCGCCATCAAGCTCATCCTCCCGTCACCGCGACCGGTCCGCGGCCGGGCGCCGGCCGTCGGCCGTCGGCCGCAGAGTGGGCCGGGCCCCGAACCCGACGATCTCCTCCACTGCGACATTTCTTTCAGTCCCGCGCGACCCCGGAGAGCTGTGTTGGCACCACCGGAAACCTCTCCCTGCTGGTCTCCCTGCGGAGGATGCTGGTCGCCTTCGCCCGCTCCAGCCGCGCCGGCAGCTTCGCCGTACGACGCGGCAACCTCCGCTTCACCCTGGTCATGTCGCGGGCTCCGTCGCCGGAGGCGGCTCACAGTCGGTCAAAAGGGGCATCGACCATCGGGAAGGGCTCCCGCGGTTACGACCCAGGCAAAAAGATCAACCGCCGCGAACGACATCTCGTAGTCGACACCCGCAGCTTGCCGCTCATCGTCATGGTCGCCCCGGCCGACCCCCATGACTCCCAAACTGCGAAGGAAGCCCTCTTCCGCCGACGCCTCATGCACCCGAAGATCACCCTCTTCTGGAGGTCGGGCAGACGTAGAGCTGCATGTTGTCAGTGCTGCCGACTTCCACCTTGGTCGGCTGCGCAGGGCTTGCAGTGCATCGGGAAGGCTGCGCCGCGGCCGGGTTCGAGGACACCTTCGGCGACCTGGGTGAGTTGATGTTGGTGCGCTGGGACACCTCTCCCGCAGCCCGGTGAAGCCGTCGTCCTGCGCTGTCGTTCCGTCCTCTTCCGTTGCGGCGGATCGCAGTCGGGAGGATCGTGGGATAGGCGCTCGGACGAGAGGCAGTCGGCCCATTTCGTCCCTGCCCGCCGAATGGTGGTCCCTGCTTCGAGGGAGGGCCGCGCCATGACGCATCTCGGTTTGCCGGAAACGATCGCCACGTGCCTTTTCGACCTGGACGGTGTGATCACCAAGACCGCCGCGGTGCATGAAGCCGCCTGGCGGGAGACATTCGACACCTTTCTGCGCCGACGGCATGGAGCCGGCTTCCGGCCGTTCGATGCCCATGAGCACAACGCGTACGTGGACGGCAGACCGCGTGCCGAGGGCGTGCGGAGCTTCCTTGCCTCCCGCAGTATCGTGCTCCCGGAGGGCCTCCCTGGCGACAGCGCACAGCAGGACACGATCCACGGCCTGGGACGGCGCAAGAACGAGCTGCTGCTGGAGAAGATCCACAGCGAGGGCGTAGAGCCGTATCCCACCACCCTGCGCTACATCGACGAGGTGAGGCGGCTCGGGCTCAGGACCGCTGTGGTGTCCTCCAGCGCCAACTGCCGCGAGGTCCTGCGGTCGATAGGGGCGGAGGACCTGTTCGACGTCCGCGTCGACGGACTCGTCACCGCGGAACGGGGACTGCTCGGAAACCACACCCTGGGCTCCACGGCCTCGGCCTCGGCCGTATTTGAAGACGCACTCGCGGGGATCGACGCCGCCCGAGCGGGCCGCTTCGGCTTCACCATCGGTGTTGACCGGGTGGGTCAGGGGGACGCCTTGCGCGCCCACGGCGCCGATGTCGTCGTGCGGGACATCTCAGAACTGGTGGGTTGGGAATGATCACAGAGCCCTGCTTCTCCGTGGACCGCTGGAGTCTGAAGGAGACACCGCTCGAACTGGAAATGCTGCCGCAGAGCGAATCGGTGTTCGCGCTGTCCAACGGTCACCTCGGCTGGCGGGGCAACCTCGACGAGGGCGAGCCGCACGGGATACCCGGCTCGTACCTCAACGGGTTCTACGAGGCGCACGCGCTGCCCTACGCGGAAGGAGGATACGGCTACCCGGAATCCGGTCAGACGGCGATCAACGTCACGAACGGCAAGGTGCTCCGGCTGCTGGTCGGCGACGAGCCCTTCGACCTGCGCTACGGCAAGCTCCACAGCCACGAGCGCATCCTGGACCTGCGTGCCGGTCTGCTGCACCGCCACTGCGAATGGACTTCGCCCGCCGGCTCCACCGTGCGCCTGCACTCCACTCGCCTGGTCTCCTTTACTCATCGTGCGATCGCAGCCATCGCCTACGAGGTGGAGGCCGTGGACGCCCCCGTGCGCATCGTCGTCCAGTCGGAACTCATCGCCAACGAACAGCTTCCGACGGTCTCGGGCGATCCCCGCACAGCCGCGGTCCTGAAGTCACCTCTCGAGTCAGAGGAGAACCGCACGTCGGGAAACCGACTGCTGCTGGTCCACTCCACTCGCCGGAGCAAACTCCGGATCGCGACCGCGGCCGACCACACCGTCGACGGGCCGGCCGGGACACGAACCAGCAGCGAGAGCACCGCGGACGTCGCACGCCTGACCGTCACGTCGCAGCTGGCTGCCGGCGAAAGACTGCGGATAGAGAAGATGGTCGCCTACGGCTGGTCACACATGCGGTCGCTTCCGGCAGTGCGGGACCAGGTGGAAGCGGCTCTCGCGGCGGCGAGCAGCACACGCTGGGAGGGCCTCGTAGAGGAACAGCGGACCTACCTGCAGGAGTTCTGGGCACGATCCGATGTCGAGGTCGACGGCGACGACGAACTGCAGCAGGCCATCCGCTTCGCCTTGTTCCACGTGCTGCAGGCCGGTGCGCGTGCCGAACGGCGCGCCATCCCCGGCAAAGGGCTCACCGGCTCAGGATACGACGGTCACACCTTCTGGGACACCGAGACCTTCGTGCTGCCGCTGCTCACGTACACCTCGCCCGGCGCCGTCGCTGAAGCGCTGCGCTGGCGGCAGAGCACGCTGCCCGCAGCACGCGACCGCGCACGCCAACTCGGGTTGCGCGGGGCCTCGTTTCCCTGGAGAACCATCGACGGCGCGGAATGCAGCGCCTATTGGCCGGCCGGCACCGCCGCCTTCCACATCAACGCCGACATCGCCGACTCCGTCATACGCTATGTCTCCGCGACCGGCGACGAGGATTTCGCCCGCGACAGCGGTGTCGAACTCCTCGTGGAGACCGCCCGGCTCTGGATGTCGCTGGGTCATCAAGACCACCGCGGCGCATTTCATATCGACGGCGTTACCGGACCGGATGAGTACAGCGCGATCGTCAATGACAACGTCTACACCAACCTCATGGCGGCGAGAAACCTTCGCGGGGCCGCCCACGCCGTCGACCGCTACCCCGACGAAGCGGCGGCCCTGGGCGCGGACGACCAGGAGGCCGCGTCATGGCGTCACGCCGCCGAGTCGATGCACATCCCCTACAACGAGGACCTGGGGGTGCACGAACAGCACGCCGGATTCACCGACCGCCAGCCATGGGACTTCGCCGCCACACGCCCCGACCAATACCCCCTGATGCTCAACTTCCCCTACTTCAACATCTACCGGAAGCAGGTGGTCAAGCAGGCGGACCTGGTGCTGGCCATGTACACCTGTGGTGACTGTTTCGACATGGAGCAAAAATCGCGCAACTTCGAGTACTACGAGTCCTTCACCGTGCGCGACTCCTCCCTGTCCGCCTGCTGCCAGGCCGTCGTCGCAGCGGAGGTGGGCAACGAACGTATGGCCTACGAATACGCCGTCGAAGCGGCGTTCATAGATCTCAACGATCTCCACATGAACACCCGGGACGGGCTGCACATCGCCTCGCTGGCGGGCACATGGATTGCTCTGGTCGGCGGTTTCGGAGGCATGCGGCACAACGAGGACACCCTTACGTTCGTACCCAGGCTGCCTGAAAAACTCAGCCGTCTGGCATTCCACATGAACATCTGGGGCCGCCGCCTCGGAGTGGAGATCACAGACGAAGACGCCAGTTACGTTCTGCTCGCAGGGGAGCCGATGGCGGTCTGCCACTACGGCCAAGTGGTCATGCTCGTAGCGGGCTCGCCCACGCGGTGCCCCATACCCGACACACCCGCCCACCCGTCGCCGGACCGGCCGCCACACTGCCAGCCCGGTCGGGGCAGCCCCCGACGCGAGTGACGGCGTCAGCCCCGGCCGGTGCCCGGCGCGACGACGCGTACCGCCGCCCGGTCTGATCCCGACCCCGCGCGGCGGCTCCCCAGGGCCGCTGGCTTGGCGCAACTGCAGGAACGCTCGGAGCAGTTACCCGTCGCGGCACCTCGTGAGGGTGACGGCGTCGTGGGTGAAGAGCTGTCGCTGCGGCCAGCGAGACCGAGGCAGTGCTTGATGTAGCTGCGGGGGTCGCTCGCGGTCATGCCCGGCATTGTGTAGCGCAGGGCCGTCCGCCGTTCGAGGGCAGCCACGACGGCGCGATTCATCGTTTTGCGTGGGCTGGGCGGCCAGCAGGCAGGACAAGCGCGCGAAGCTCGTCGGCCTCGACGGCACCGAGCACGACGTGCAGCACCTAGCGTGGCGGGAGGCGGTGCAGGCAACAATCACCGACCGCGCCGCCGCTTCGATCAGAGAAATCGACCATGCGGCCGACTATCAGGGTTTCTGGCCGCCTTCACCCGCCGGCCGTCGTGTTTCGTCGCTCGGGAAGCGCGGCTGGTAGCTGCGGGAGACCTCGTGCACCTTGCGCAGGCCGAGGAACCCGAGGACGGTTGCGGTCACGATGGCCGTGGCGGTGGCAACCAGCGTGCGCAGGGTGCCCCCGGTGCCAGCGGCCACGCAGACCACCGCGGCCAGCACGGCGGTGACAAAAGAGTTGATGACTCCGACGACAAGAGGCGAGCCGGACAGCCAGTGCGTCACCCCGAGCCGGCGGCGGAAGCTGTAGGTCGTCCAGATCCCTGGCGGGTCGTCGTGGTGGCCCGCGATGAAGTACGGCTCCAGCTCCGGAGCGAGCTCGACGTACGCGTGCCGCAGCCGGTTCATGCCGATGATCAGCCAGGTGTCCTCGATATCGGCTTCGATCAGCCGGAAGTACGTCCCGAACCCGACGAGCAGGACGACCGGCAGGACCAGCAACGCGAACGTCGTGAACTCGGACCCGAACCCCGTCACATTGGCAACCAGCGACAGCGCCACCACCGCAGCCGACAGCACCGTCAGATACGTCCCGGTCCGGCTGAAGATCTCCTGCCAGGTCATACTCCGCGTCGCCAGCAGACTCCAGTGCTCGGCCGCCAGAAAACGCGCATGCGGCGTCCCCGCATCAACGCCCTTCAATTCTCTCATTCCCCGAGTGTGACCCCAATCGCCGGCGAGATCGAAAGGCCCGCCGTTGGTGTCAGTAGCGAGTTCGACGAAGGGCTCCCCACACAGGAGGTCCTCGGTCGAGACACGCCCGACACGCGTCTCGGGGTCCTCGTGCTGTGGAAGTGGCGCTGTCTGCCGAGGGGAGGGCGGAGCTGGCGGCTTGGGCGGGTGGTGCGGCGTCCGCTCGTGTGGCGGCGGGGGCCCGGATCATTCTGGCCTGCGCGCCGGGCGCGTCAAACCTGTCTGGCAGCGGACTTCGGGGTATCCACGGAGACGGTGTGCAAGTGGCGCTCGTGGTTCGCCGACCGGCGAATGGCAAGTCTGGTGGACGAGCCATGGCGGGGTCGGCACAAGCCGGAGGTGGTACTTACTGTGAGCCCAGTTGATGAGGCAGACATGCGCCGCACCCTCGACGCTGCCACAGACACTGGCCGAGCAGTGCAGCCGAGCCCCGCCCGGCCGACCCTCACGTGCAAGCTCAGCGCTGCACGGTGCGTGTGTGGACGATAGCCCGCGAAGGGCCCTTCGGGGACGGCAAGGGCCTGAATCGCTGCGCAGCGACTTCACGCTCTACCCGGGGCGCCCCGTCCACATCCGGCAGCAAACGATCCAGCTCACCAGCCGGAAGACGCTTCAGTATCCGGACCATCTCGCCAAGCTCGTCCCAGACCGACGTCACCGCTCACCCGCGAGGTCGAGATCACCCCTGCTCGTCTCGGCCGCACCCTCGGCGCGTCGGGGACGGCGCCAAGGACGGGCGATTGGACCGGACACCGCCCGCCACACGCCTCCGCCGGCAGCCTCCCCGCCGGCTCGAACGGCTCACCCGGCCGCGGGAACGCCACCGCCTTGCCAGCCTCCTCGGCCGCGTCCTTCTCCACTCCCCCGGTTCCGCCCACGCGTGTTGCGACAGGTTGGGTCCTCCAGTGGATCGGTAACAGCACCCCACCCGGACCGCCTCCCTGCAGTCAAGATGGGCCTCCACCCCTGGGCCGGCGACACGTGAATGTCTGGCCAGGCTCCTGGCAGCGGCGTAGAGCCCATGTGATTTCCGGGCGATATGACGTTCTATCGGGCCTCAAGCCTCCCGCCACACCGTGGCGTCCCAGTTCCTTCGAAGTCTGAGTGGGCGTTTGTGCAAGTCGCCGGGCGTCGTCCGGTTCGAGGGCTTGCGCCGGCCGGGACTCCGCGAGCCGCGCCCGCCGTGCAGGGAGAGCTGGACACCGGCGTCCCCGCCGTCAGCGACTTTGGCGGCCCAGCTCCACAGCCCCGGCGGATGCCTGGGGTCCCGGCCGGCGAAGGCGGCCTGCCCCAGCAGCTTGGTGAGCTTGTCGGGCCCGACCACGACAACGGCCAGCACGGCCGGTGTGGTGAGGTCCTGCCGCGAGAGGGCGGGCGGCGGAGTGCTTGGCGCCACCGCGTACACGTCTCGGCGCCCCACAGGAATGCGGGTGAAAGCGGTCACGGGTCCTGTCCGCCGGTGGAGTGGCGGACAGGACGTACCCGGACGTGGGCTGCGGGTCAGGGGAAGGCCCCCACGGCCGGGCGCTTTTCGCTAGCGCGCCGTACGGGACGCCTTGGAGCGGTACGGAGCGAGGAATTCGGTCAGCGCGGTCAGCACCCGCTGGGGTGCCTGCTCCGCGACCCAGTGGCCGGCGCCCGGGATGACCAGGCCACGCACGTTCTCGGCGAGGGGCTTCATGCCACCCTCGACATAGGGGCCCCAGCTCTTCTCTCCGCCGATCGCGAGAACGGGCATCGCCAGCTTCTTCTTCGCGCGATCGTCGTTCTGCACGACCGTGGCGTCCCAGGCGCGGTAGAAGCCGAAGCTTCCGCGCAGCGACTCGGGGTCCGAGAAGAGCCGGATGTAGTACTCCCGCGCGTACTCGGGCAGCCGCTCCCCGCCCTGGATGTCGAATTCGTAGGTGAAGAATGCCTCCTCGCGGCCCCTCACTAGCTTCTCGATCAGTTCGTGGTTGACGCGGTTGAAGGGGATGTGCCAAAGCCTGTTGTTGAGCGGCTCCTTCTCGAACAGCATCGGCGAGGCCTCCGTGCTCGGGGGCCCGGGGACGTCGGCGACGGCCAGGTACTCGACCCGATCCGGATGGTCCGCGGCGAGCGCGTAGCCGATGATCATTCCGGTGTCGTGGCCTGCCACGGCGAAGCGGTCGTGGCCAAGCGTGTCCATCAACGCGACCAGGTCGTTGGCGAGGGTGGCCGTGTCGTACCCACTCTTGGGCTTCTCGGTGAGCCCCATACCGCGCTGGTCGACCGCGATGACCGTGAACTCCCGGGCCAGTGCGGGCATCACCATGCGCCACGCGTACCAGTTCTCCGGCCAGCCGTGCACCAGCAGCAGCGGCGGTCCGTCACCTCCGATGACCACGTGCTGACGCAGCCCGCCAGCATTGATGAACCGGCTGGAGAACATCCTCTTGAACTCTGCCGACAACCGCGGTGCCGTGGCGACCGAACCGAAGCCCTCCGGCCTGCGGACTGACGGAGCGTCTGCGGTGGTGGCCGTGGCCGACGGTGCCAGTCCGGCGGCCACCGAGATGCCCGCGGCGGCGGAAGCTGCCGCGCCACCGACGAAGAGGCGTCGCGACAGCCCGCGCCGGGCTCGGTGCGACACCGGCTCACGGCCGGAGCCGTCCTGGGGCTCAGGCTTTGCAGGGAACATGTTCATGGAGCTTCTTTCGTTGCTTGTTACAGGGGTGCCGAGACGCCAGCAGTACGTGGCTGGCTGCGGCTGGCGAGCCGAGAGAGCGCCTGACGAGCCCGAGAGGTGGCCGGGCCCGCCGTCGAGCGGGCCAGTCGCACGCTGGGCCACTGCTGTCAGCGGCCCGGGAAGCGCTGCTGAATTTCCTGAAGCACCCAGCCGTTGCCGTCGGGGTCGCTGAAGGAGGCGAACGAACCGTAGGAAGCGCGCTCAGGGTGCAGACCGGGCTTCCGCTCCTGGCCCGGGAGGCGGTGGGTGATGTCGCCGCCGTCGTGGCCGTGGTAGATGATGCCGCCGTTGTCGTGGAAGATCTCGCTCACCTCGATACCACGGCCGATGAGCTCCGCACGGGCCTCCTCGATGTCGAGTACGGCGAGGTACAGACCCTGGGCCGAGCCCGGCTCGGCGGATGTCAGCCCCGTGCCGAACATGATCGAGCACTCGGAGCCCGGCGGGGTCAGGTGCACCGCGCGCCACTGCTCACTGACCGGCTTGTCGATGTCCAGACGGAAGCCCAGAGCCTCGTAGAAGGCCTTGGCCCTGTCGACGTCGGAGACGGGCAGCACGGTGAGTTCCAGCTTCATGTACATCTGAGGGCTTTCCTTCTTGTTCCGTGGCCGAAGGCTCTGGGCGCATCGCGCGACGCCTGTCGGCTGATGACTGTGGTGGCGCTTGAGGCGAGAACCGCCACCGTCCGGGCGGCGTGTCGTGACTCATCGAGCTGGTTACGACCGTAACCATCTAGACCCTAACGTCCAAGTGGTACCGCGGAGGGGAACGTCACATCTCACCCCCCTTCACGCTCGTAACCGCACGCCTGTTTGATTCTGGGTGGCGATTGCCTCCGAGGGATCACTTCGAGACCGGGCCGCGCTGA
The DNA here is from genome assembly GCF_040686175.1 of Streptomyces sp. NPDC086077. Taxonomy (NCBI): domain Bacteria; kingdom Bacillati; phylum Actinomycetota; class Actinomycetes; order Kitasatosporales; family Streptomycetaceae; genus Streptomyces; species Streptomyces sp. NPDC086077. The sequence continues at coordinate 14,943 of NZ_JBFBJT010000099.1, forward strand.
GCGGCAAGCGCCTTTTTCCGCTGCCGATAGAGGGGCACCGACTCGCGGGAGCCGCATCGCGGGCCGCAGTAGGCGGAATTCTTGTTGCGCGTCCGATCGAAGAACCGTGACGGCACGGCGTGTGGCGGCAAGCACGCACCCGGTCTCAGACGCCTGTCTGGGCAAGTCGATGGCGTTCGCCAGGACGGTGCCGAAAAGTGGCGGGGACATCGGTCTGTGCAGGCGCCAGGTTCGCACCCGAGGCGGTGACGACCGTCACCAGCGGATGCCGGGACGCCGCGTGGCGCAGAAAATCCTCCGCCTCGGCGAGCCCGTCGGGCGTGGTGTTCTTTTCCGACTCGATGCCGGCCACAGCTGTCGCGCCCTCGATCCGACTGCTCTAACGAAAAGCAACGAGGCCTGCCGAGCATCCGCATCCGCGCGTCTGGCGTCGCTCAAGGCTCCACGGGGCGCCGCGAGTCCGCGCTGGTCCACCTCCCTGGCCCGCACGATCATGGCCTCCTCGTCTTACTCGCCGCCACGACTGCCAGGACCTCGCAGCACCAGACGTTCCGCACAGACAGCCGCCGCACGCCCTGAACCGTTCACATCAGACGGGAGACGGGCACAACGGCCACCGTCGGCCACTTACCTGCTGCTCAGTGGGCCCGAACACCGAAACGACCCACCGGAGAAACGATGGGCCGTCGCGAGGTATCGAGGCCAGGGCCTCACTGGTCCGGGTCGGTGTTGAGTCGGGCAGCCCGACTCAACACCGTTTACTGCGGTATCTACCGCGTGCCCTCGGTGAAAATGTCGGTGTCATCACTGAAGATGACGATCTTTTCGATCAGATCGCCCTTGAGGTGGAGGACCTCAGATCCCAGTGCCGTCTTGTTGCCGGGGAAGCCGAAGTTCCAGCTCCAGTGGATGTATTCCTTGTTCTGAGAGTGGCTGACGAGCAGGGCGCTCAGGGGCGGAGCCTTGCGTTGTACGACGTCGATGTAGTCGCTGATCGTTTCTCGGCCTACGAAGACGTCCTCGGGCTCCATGATCGTGATGTCTTCGGTATAGATGTCTTCCATCGCCTTGGCGCGTGCGGTCGCATCCGGGGTCATCCAGACCTCGAGGTGCTTGGCGATGAGCAGCCGGGCGCGGTCCGATCCGCCGGTCAACGTCAGGTGGAGTTGAGAGATGCGCCCATCGGAGTTCAGGGTCGCGGTGACATGGCCGCTGCCGGAACATCCGTTGCCCTGCAGGTCCAGGCCGGCCTGGCTCCATTTGCCGGTGATGGAACCGTCGGCCTGTATGGAGGTCGTCCAATGATGGTTGGATTCCTTCCACCGGGCCGTCTGGTCGCGGTGGAAGTTGATGGCGTGCTCCCGCCCCTGGACCATTTCCCCGGCGTGCATCAGCAGCACGTCCTCGGCGAAGATGTCCCGAAGGCCCTCAAGGGCAGAGGGGCCGTGGTCGGCCCAGTCCAAGGTCTCGAAATACTGGTCAAGCACGGTCGCCATCATTGAGGTCCTCTCCAGGTACATGGGTGGTTCGGCTTTGGCCTGCTGGGAGCTGGCGGGAGGCCGTGTTGGCGTCCTGCCGCCTCGGCGCAGGGCGCGGTCCCGCATCGGGCACCGAGTCCGTCGGTGAAGCCCGTTGCTCAGGGGGCAGCAAGGCGCCGGTGAGGTACGCCAGTCATCGGCCGGGGTGGTGTGGCGGCCGCATCCGCGGACCGCCGAATTCTGCGCTGGGTCTCGGCGTGCGGACGTCAGTCGCTTGCGCTGCGCAAGATTCGCAGGTCTGCCGTCGCCTGCAGACGCATGACGGGGAGCAGCGGACGCACCGGCTCCGGCAGGCCGGCGAGCACCAGTTCCACTTCCGCGGGTGTCCCCACTTCATCGAGGAAGCCGACCATCAGGTGCCCTTCCACGGGCGGCGTGGTCGCGATCACCCGCTGCGCGAAGTCCTGCCATTCGGCGGGGCTGATGTGGTCGCGAAGCGCCGGAAACAGGAGGGGTTCTTCATGGGCGAGGTGGTCGTGCACCGTGTCGCGTACTTCGACGGCCGCTTTTCGCAGTACGTCGCGGGCCTGGTCCGTCGCGACGCCGCCACCGGGGCTTATGCGCTCGGCCGGGCCTGTCTCGGCAGGGACATCGTTGTCGTTCAGGTCCACTGCGGCCAGCTGATCGAGCGCCTCCTCCAGGCGTTCGTGCTCCTCGCTCAGCGTGCCGAGTGCGTGAGCCGTGTCCGGTGCCGTCGCGACGATCCGCGGCCACAGGTCGTTGTCCTCGGTCTCGTGGTGATGGCGCAGGTTCGCGACGAGGAAGTCGCGCAGTTGCCCCAGCGAGCTCAGCGGTACTGAGGGACGCAGGGCGGCCTCGGCTAGAAGGGTGGTGGCGACACGGTGGACCTCGTGAGCAAGCCGAGTCTCTACGACCGCCGGGACGTGCTCGAGGGCATCTCTGGGCATGGAGAGAACCATATTCATTCGATGCTCATATAGTCAATATAGTGACTTGCCTCACGGGGGTATTGTGTGCCGGTGACTACTCGCAAGTACGACTCCCCCCGCCGCACGAACTCGGCGGCCGCCACCCGGGAGACCATCCTCCGCAACGCGCAAAAGCTCTTCCTGGCCCGCGGGTACACCGGGGTCACCATCGGGGAGATCGCCGAGGCGGCCACAGTCGCCGTCCCGACGGTGTACAGCAGCGTGGGGAACAAGCCGAGCATCCTGACGGCCCTGCTGGAACCGATACTCGTCGGCCCGAGCATCGCCGACGCCGTCGTCGCCCTCGAGGCCAACGACGACCCCCACACCGTGATTGACCTGATCGCCGAGGGCACCCGCCTTATCCATGAACGCCACTGGGACCTCTTGTACGGGCTGCTCTACCGGAAGCCGCCGGGGGAATCCGCCGTCAAGGAGGTTCTGGACAGGGGAGCCGACGTTTACCTTCAGGCCCTGACCCGTGCGACCGACCGCCTCTTGGCGCTCGGCGCACTTCGTGCCGACGTCCCTCGCGCGGAGGCCATCGACCTGCTCTGGTTCTACCTCGGCCCGCAAGCCTGGATGACGCTCGTCGGCGACCGCGGCTGGTCGTTCGACCGCGCCCAAACCTGGGCTACCCGGTCCGCCCGCCAGGCACTGCTGAAGGACAGCTAGGTTCGCGGTGTGGCGTGCACCAATCCGATGACCCTTCCCATGGGCCAGCGTCAGACCAGGTCGGCGATACTGCACCTCAACGGCGATCTCATCGATTCGGTGATCATTTTTCAGTTCCGAAATGGACATCGCCTTCGCAAGGCGCACGATAGCCCCACGCCCCTCCAGGTCGACGCGACACGGCCAGGCGTACCGCGCCCTGCCCCAGGGCATTCGAAGGTGGGCTCGGCACGGACGGCGCCATGCCTCGCCAGCAGCCGCGGGATCCGCTCGCGAACCCGACGGGCAGCGGGACCGAGAACACCACACACCGGTGGTGAGGGCTGCTCTGCACCTACTGATCGTTTCCGAATAGGGGCGGAGTCGCCCAACCGGCCGTGCTCCTGGCGAAGTGGAGAAGCGCGAGGGAGCCGGCCCGGAACACCCCCGCCACGCACCCGACATCTGCCGAGCGCCGAGGACTGACGCAATGCGGCAGGGCTTGGTGTCAGGCCTCTGGGACCTTGAGTTCGTCGCCTGTGTTCGAGATGAAGACGACCAGGAGCTTCGCGGGTTCCGTCTTGCTGGTGTTCTCCGTCAGCACGTGATGGGCCCCCGGTTCTTCAACCCAGTGTTCGCCCTGGTGATACGTACGGGCCGGCTCGCCGTCGAGTTGGCTGCGCATCGTGCCGTCGAGTACGTAGGCGTAGACGAACGCCTCACCGTGGCGGTGCGGCACCGCGCGCGCGTGGGGCGGGAAGTTCACGATCGCCGACGTGAACGTTTTCCCCTGGATATTAGGAATTGCCTGCTCGAGTATGGGCGTCAGCGTCTCGGACGGGCGTTCCGAAGTCACCGCTGCGACCGGCGCCTTGCCGCTCGCGCTATCTGTCGCGGGGGCGCACGACAGCGCCACGACCGCCATACCGGCGGCCAGACAGCCACAAGAGACACGTACTCCGTTCATCATTGTTCTCCCGTTCGGTCTTCCTACCCCCAACGAATAGGCGCGCAGCTTCGGCCAGCCCGCTCGTGGTCGTTGCGGCAGGTCCGCGTGCCGAACGCGAGCAGGCACTTCGAGGGGGATGACGAGAAGCGAGACACAAGAGCGCCCCGCTCAGGCCGGACACCAGTGACGCTGCGTCAGTGATGAGCTTGCCAGCACGGACGCACGCCCTCACCACCGACAGCGGGGAGAGAGAGGGTTCCCTCGTCTCGGCGTGCGTCTGTAGGGGAGGGAGCTGTGCGGCCACGTCGCCGTCGGCCTGGACAGCGCACATACCAAAACCGTACGACTGGACCCGCGTCCCCGCACGGCGGTATGCCCACGTCGGGCTGTCCCTGCGCGCCCGAAGTGCCTCATGGGCCGTACCTGAGTAGGGCCCATGAGGCACGAGAGGGCGTCCCGTCTCAGGCCGTGACTTCCTCCATCGACCAGGTGTCCTCATGGTCGGCGAGTTCGAGGATGGCGTCGGCGTCGTCGACGGGAGGATAGATCCATTCGGCATTGATCTGCCGCTTGAGGGCCTTCCCCTGGTCGCCGGTCTTTTCCACGACCCGGTCCCAACCCGTGGTGACCACCGCGCCGGCTGGTCCTAGGTCCAGACACGTGACGTACGGATTGGGAGCGAATCGCGCCAGTTCCAGCCCGATAGCATCTGCGGCCACGTTGTGGCCCGCGAACTTGCCCAGAGGAATGGCATGCTGACAGCTCTGCATGACCGTCTGCCCCTCCTCGGCGGCAGCCGCTGCGGTGTCACCTGCCGCGAACACCCCGGGCACTCCTCGTACGCGCAGGAACTCGTCCACTCGCAGTCGGCCGTGCCGATCGCGCTCTGCGGGGATGTCCTGGGTGAGGGGACTGGCGGCCATGCCTGCCGTCCAAATGACGGTGGAGGCAGGAATGAGTTCGCCGTCGGAGAGCTCGACCTCGTTCTCGGTGACCCGGTCGACCGTCTTGCCCAGACGCACCTCGACTCCCAGGTCGTGCAGCGCCGAGCTGATGTGCGGGCGCGGGCCCTCGCCCAACTCGGGCCCCACGGCGTCGGCGCGTTCCACCAGAACGACGCGGACATCTGCGGCTTCGCCCGCCAGGTCCCGCAGCCGGCCGGTCAGTTCCGTGGCCACCTCCAGGCCGGTGAAGCCGGCTCCGATGACGACCGCGGTGAAGGATCCCGGGGTCGACGCGCGCTGCGGTAGACGGCGCAGATGGTGGTCCAGTGACGTGGCGGCATCGAGGGTGTCCACGTCGAAGATCCACTGTGCGCCGGGAATCGTCGGGCGCACCACCTGGCTGCCGGAGGCCAGCACCAGTCGGTCATAGCTCAGCACGGTGTCACGGCCGCTGCGGTCGACCGCGTTCACCGTCCGGGTGGTGGTGTCGATGCCGATGACCGTCGCCGCGATCCGCCGTACGCCGATCGGCCCCAGGACCCGGTCCAGCGCCACGCGCTTCTCCTCCGGGTCGGACTCGTAGAGCCGCGGACGGATCACCAGGTCGTCGCCACTGCTGACCACCGTCACCTGCAACTCCGACTGCGGTACGCCGTGGGCACGCGCCGCGCGCACAGCGGCAGCGGCCGACCACACGCCGGCGAACCCACCACCGATAACCAGGATATTTTTCATCCAGAATCTCTCCACACAAGCACACGCCAAGGGCGCGACACAAAGGATCGAATTGCTCGAGCGCCCGGGGGCCGGCCGTGGCGCACATCTGGCGAGCGGGCGATCACTTCCGGCATCAACAGAGATCGTCAAGCCGGTACCATCCACTCGAGTATCTGGATATTAGACATCTAGTTTCCGGGCGTCAACCCCGCACGGCGTCGACTCCCGGAGGGCATTTTGCGTGGAGGAACCTGGATGTGTAACATCCAGGTATGCGAACCGGCAAGGGTGTGGAATGGGCACTGCACACGCTGCTCAACCTGGCATGGCTAGGTGACGGCGAGCCGGTGCCGACTGCGCAGCTGGCCGCCGGGCACGACCTGTCGCCGTCCTACCTGAACAAGCAACTGCAACTGCTCGTCAAGGCCGGCCTGCTGGAGTCCGTGCCCGGTGCGCGGGGCGGCTTCCGGCTGGCCAGACCGTTGGACGCGGTCTCACTGCTGGACGTGGTCGTCGCCGTCGAGGGTGACGAGCCCCTCTTCCGCTGCACCGAGATCCGTCGCTGCGGGTCCATCGGCGAGCGATGCCCGGACGCCACCTTCGCCCGGCCGTGTGCGGTCAGGACCGCCATGGGGAGGGCCGAGACGGCTTGGCGGAAGGCGCTGGCCGAGCAGAGCCTTGCTGACATCCAAGCCACGACGGACGCGTACATCCCGGCCATGGCGAAGCGGGTGCGGCAAGCCATCGGGGACGACTGATCCATTTCGCGCGCGGCCCTGCCGCGCGCCTTTTGCGAAGGTTAATTCTGGATGAAATCTGTCCAGAAAAAATCCGGGGGGCGTTGCTACCAGAAGTCAGGAGAGAGGCGATCACCATGATCGAGAACACCCGTGGTCCGAGCGAACTCGATCAGGTTCCCGACCGGGATCCCGAGGAGACTGCCGAGTGGGCGGCCTCCCTGGACGCCGTCGTCGCGGCAGCCGGGCCGCAGCGCGCCTCGTACCTCATGCGGCGCACCCTCGAGCATGCCGAGCGAGCCGGCCTCATCCTGCCGAAGCTCCTGGAGAGCGACTACGTCAACAGCATCCCCACGGCCGCGGAACCGGTCTTCCCGGGCGACGAGGAGCTTGAGCGGCGCATCACCGCGTGGAACCGCTGGAACGCGGCCGCGATGGTGACCCGCGGCAGCCGCTTCGGCCTCGGTGGGCACATAGCCACCTTCGCGTCCGCCGCCTGGCTCTACGAGACCGGCTTCAACCACTTCTTCCGGGGCAAGGACTCCGACGGCTCGGGCGACCAGCTCTTCCTCCAGGGGCATGCCTCCCCCGGCATCTACGCCCGCGCGTTCCTGGACGGCCGACTCACCGAGGACGACTTGGACCGCTTCCGGCAGGAACCGGGGAGCGGAGGCCTGCCCTCCTACCCGCACCCGCGCCGGCTTCCCTGGCTGTGGGAGTTCCCGACCGTGTCGATGGGCCTGGGCCCGCTGTCAGCGATCCATCAGGCACGCTTCAATCGCTACCTGCACCACCGCGGCATCAAGGACACCGGCCTCTCCCGCGTGTGGGCGTTCCTGGGGGACGGCGAGATGGACGAACCCGAGTCGAGCGCGGCCCTGGCCCTCGCGGGACGTGAAGGACTGGACAACCTCACGTTCGTCGTCAACTGCAACCTGCAGCGACTTGACGGACCCGTACGGGCCAACTTCAAGATCGTCCAGGAACTCGAGGCCCAGTTCCGCGCCGCGGGCTGGAACGTCGTCAAGGCACTCTGGGGCAGCGCCTGGGACGATCTGTTCACTCTGGACACGACCGGCGCGCTCGTACGCCGACTACGCGAGGTGCCTGACGGGCAGCTCCAGACCTACGCGACACGCGACGCGGCATACATCCGTCAGCACTTCTTCGGTGCCGACCCGGCCCTGGCCGAGATGGCGAAGGTGCTGACCGACGCCCAGATCAGCGACTGCTTCCACACCTCCCGAGCCGGGCACGAACCGCGCAAGGTCTACGCCGCGTACCGGGCGGCGGTCGACCACCAGGGCGCGCCCACTGTCGTACTCGTCCAGACGGTCAAGGGCCACACGCTCGGCAGCGGGTTCGAGTCGCGCAACGCCAATCACCAGATGAAGAAGCTGACGGGCAGGGAGTTCCGCGCGCTGCGTGATCTACTCGACCTGCCGATCCCGGACATCAGGCTGGACGACGAGCTTGTGCCCTACGCCCACCCCGGTCCCGACTCCCCGGAAGTTCGCTATCTCCACGACCGCCGGGCGGCACTGGGTGGTCCCGCACCGGCCCGCAAGTTCCATCCTGTGGCGCTGCCCACCCCACCGGACAAATCCTTCCAGGCGTCGGCCCAGGGATCGGGGAACCAGGAGATCGCGACGACCACGGCACTCGTCCGCCTGGTCAAGGACCTGATGCGCGAGACCGACACCGGCAGACGGTGGGTTCCGATCGTGCCGGACGAGGCCCGCACCTTCGGCATGGAGTCCTTCTTCCCCGCCTTCGGGATCTACTCCCCTGTCGGCCAGAACTACGAGCCCGTGGACCGTGACCAGCTGCTCTACTACCGGGAAGCCCGGGACGGCCAGGTCCTCAACGAAGGCATCACCGAGGCCGGCTCCATGGCCTCCTTCACGGCTGCCGCCACGTCCTACGCGACACACGGCGAGCCCATGATCCCCTTCTACATCTTCTACGCCATGTTCGGGTGGCAGCGCACCGCTGACCAGATGTGGGCACTGGCCGACCAGCTCGGCCGGGGCTTCCTGGTCGGAGCAACCGCCGGCCGCACCACCATGACCGGCGAAGGCCTGCAGCACGGTGACGGCCATTCCCACCTGATCGCCTCCACCAACCCGGCAGCCGTCGCCTACGACCCCGCCTTCGCGTACGAGATCGCCGTCATCATTCGTGAGGGGCTGCGACGCATGTACGGGGCGCACCCGGAGGACGTCTTCTACTACCTCACCGTCTACAACGAGCCCAGAATCCAGCCGCCGATGCCGACCGACCCGGGTGTGGAAGACGGAATCCTCAAGGGGCTGTACCGCTTCCGGCAGGCCGAGAACCATGATGCGGCCGCGGACCTCCCGCGACTCCAGCTCCTTGCCTCCGGCACGGCTATCCACTGGGTACTGGAAGCCCAGCGGATCCTTGCCGAGGAGTGGGGCGTTGCCGCCGACGTGTGGTCCGCCACCTCGTGGAGCGAGTTGCGACGCGACGCGTTGGAGTGCGACGCCGCGTGGCGGCGAGGAGGCAAGCGGATTCCGTACGTCACGCGTGCGCTCGCCGGCGCACCTGGGCCCGTGCTCGCGGTCAGCGACTGGATGCGAACGGTCCCTGACCAGATCAGCCAGTGGGTCCCTCAGGAATGGCACTCACTCGGCACCGACGGGTTCGGGCTGTCCGGCACCCGCGAAGCGGTACGGCGCCACTTCGGGGTCGACCCCCACTCGATCGTGGTCGCCGCTCTCTCCGCCCTCGCCCACAGCGGCACGATCGACGTACAGACAGTACGAGCGGCCCGAGCGCGGTACGGGCGCTGAACCCGCGGTTCGGGGCGGGGTGGCAATGCATGGCATGGTCACCCCGCTGGCCGGCGGCAACTCGGCGACACCGCACGAGGCGCCACGGGCCTCATCGGCATGAAGATGGCTGTCGAGCTGCCCAGGACACCACACCCAGGTCCTCCCTTGCTGCCAAATTTCTTAAGCGTGCCACATCACCGAAATGGGCAAATCGACGGCAGTCAGACCGTCACTACGCGCGGGCACGGCGGTAGCTTGCGCCCCTGACCGGCTACTGCTCCCTCCATCGCAGCCTCGCGGCGCTTGAGGTGTCCTACAGCAGTGCACGGCAGGCGGACTCGACAACCAAGCTCTGAGCACAGCTCTGCCCAGCGCAGGCAACACGCCGCGCGCCGCCCGGCACGACAGCATTGCGCAGGGTCGGCCATCCCCCACGAGGCGACGCGGGTTCATACCGCGCTGCACGAAGGTCGCCTGCTCAGGCGTCCTCTCGTCGGCCCCTGCGCGCCGGCGCCTAGCGTTGTGACGCCGACTGAGGATTTGCGGTCTTCGACTCGCCTGACCTGGCTCGTTCCTTGTTGACCGTCCGTGCGGCGATCTCCTTGGGCGGCCAGCTCGGCCCCTCGCCACGGTCCTCGGCGCCCTTCTTGACGTGTTCGTACTGGCGCTCACGCTTGGGGCTTGATCCGGCTGGCGTGCTGCCTTGCCCCCTCTCTGAACAGGGTTCCGCGGGGCTGGATCGCTGGATCACGGGTGCTCGGTCTGCTGGTCCGGTGGCACCCCGCCGCCTTCCCCGCCGCCCTTGTCTCCCTTGTCGGTGCCGTGAGCGCTACGGCCCTTGGCGTCGGCCTCCCGGGCCTTGATCTCGCCGCTCTGCTGGGGCGTGCTGCCGCCCTTCTGGCTGCGTCGCTGTTCTGGCTGCTGTGGACTGGACATGCGCGGCACCTCGCCTTTCCGGTCGTCCGGATCGACGAGTTCCCCAGGGGATCAACCCGAAGCATGCCGCCGTCGTATCGCTTGCTTCCCGGTCTGCACGCTGCCCGGCGTATTCGATGAGGCCATCGGTGCTCTCAGCGCGACACGCCCGACCACGACCACGACCACGGTCACGATCGCGATTGCTTGCCATTGCCAAGATCGGATGAAACCGTTGATGCGGACTGGCCGCGGGAGGTGATGGGCATGGCGGGGGACGAGTTGCTGGGCGACGGAGACGCAGAGCAGGAGACGGACGTCGAGCATGCCCGTATCGCCCACGCACTCATCGCTGACCTGCGCGGACTGCCTCCGGCCGAGGTGCCGGACGCTCTATGCCGCACCTGCCTCACGCTGCAGCAGCCCGTCGCGGCGGGGCCTACGGCGGTCAGGTACCCGTCGCGCCCTGCCGCGGGGCTGAACGGCCCACGGGTGACGTGAGACAGCGTGCGAGGGTGAAGACGGACCGCCCTCCTCCGCTGAGATCTCAGGAACAAAGACGTCCGGCAACGAACCCATCAAGTCGGGGTCCCGGAAGCCTGTGACGCTACGAAGGTGGCCCGGGACACTGTCATACGGACGCACCGCCCCTGCCGTCGTAGTGCTGAACAGCAAGCATCCCGGCAAAACGGCAGAGGCGAAAACAATGGCGAAGCGATCCACCAGGCTGGCGTCAGTGGGACTGGCGCTCGGCGCGGCTCTTTCCCTGCTCGGCACGTCCGGCAGCGCGGAGGCCGCCGCACAAGGCGTGAACACCACGGTCCAGGCCGGTAGCAACATCCGAGCAGGCGCCACCACGAACAGCCGGCTCGTTGGCACCACCGAGTTCCTGAGCACGGCGTACATCGAGTGCCATACGCGCGGCCAGTACGTGAAGGTCGGCAACTACGGCACCAACGTCTGGTACTACGGCAACGTCTTCGACGACGACGCGACACCCGCGCACTTCTACGGGGACGTGTGGGTGTGGGGCGGCAACGTCAACGTCGGCGCCGACCCGTCCCCCGACGTCGCGCCCTGCTGATTCCGTTGATTCCGTGACCGAACCGAGGATCATCCTCATGACCAGGCGAAGTGTGTCGTCCGCGGCTGCCGGGCTGGCGCTCGGCGTGGCCGTCTCCCTGCTCGGCACCGCAGGGACCGCCGAAGCCGCGCCCTCCAGCACCAGCGGCTACGCGACGACCGTGCAGGCGAACAGCAACCTGCGCAGCGGCCCCTCCACCCGAGCCGATCTCTATGGCACCACAACGAAGGTGACCCGGGCCAGCATCGACTGTTGGCTCGGTGGCGACGAAGTCACCGTGGGCGGATACACCACCAGAGTCTGGTACCGCGGCGTCGTCGGCGGCTACGAGCTCATGAACGTGTGGATATGGGGCGGCAACGTGAACGTGGGCGCCGACCCAGCGCCCGGCATCCCGTCCTGCTGACCGACTCACCCCGTCCGACCCCCGCGCTCCCGAGGCCTCGGTCCTGTACGGATGCCCGGGGGCGCGGTCGT
>NZ_JBFBJT010000100.1:0-26571 GCF_040686175.1 Streptomyces sp. NPDC086077
GTGGACCGTCCTGTTCGTCCTCGCGAACCAGGCGGGCGCCATCGTCGTCTCCCAGCTGTCCACCCGGCCGGGGTGCGCGCCGCCCCCGTCCCCACGGTGCGGCGCGAGCAGGCCGATCGTCCCGTCATCCCTGGGACGACGCGGCCTGGGTCTTCAGGTGAGTCCGAGCGCCGGCAGCACGGCGGACTCCACGAACTCCAGCAGAAAGTCCGGGTCGGCGTCCCGGCCCTCCAGCATGGGCCGCACCCGCAGCACGCCGAAGATCTGCGCGGCCACGTACGGCAGCGCCGGATGGTCGGCGGCGATCTCCCCGCGTTCCACCCCGCGCCGCAGGATCCTCTCGACCGCGGCGATCTCCGGCTCGACGAGCGTCTCGCGCAGCGCCCGCGCCAGCTCCTGGTCCTCCAGGACCGCGTGACCGAGCGCCTGGACGAGCCGGTGGTCCCGGCCGGACCACTCCCCCAGCACCCGCGCGACCTGCCGCAGGTCATCAGCCAGTGAGCCGCTGTCGATCCCCGCGAAGCACACCCGGCGCCGGGAGCGCAGCGCCGCCGCCACGAACTGGGGCTTGGTCTTCCACTGCCGGTACAGCGTGGACTTGCTGCACCGCGTGCTGGTGGCGACACCGTCCATGGTCACGGCGTCGTATCCGCACTCGCGGATCCGCTCGATCACCGCGTCGAAGAACTCCTGCTCGCGCTCCCGCGTCAGCTTGGAGCGGCTCGAGGCGCCGACCGTCTCCGGTCGGTCCGCGGCCTGCGACGTCATGGGTCCGTCTCCTCGCTCCGGTCACTTCCGGTCTGCGGCCAGGGGCCCGTGGTCCAGTGTGTCGTACGCAATCGATACGCCAGTGTACCGGTACTTAGGCGTATCGGTACACTGGCGTACCGGTACGTCACCGTATCGATGAGCTTTCAGCACCACCGTCAGTGAAGGGGCCGGGGGATGAATGCCCGCACCGAGCCTGCCGAGGACGACGCCGCGATAGCGCGCCCGCCTCTTGTCCGAGAGTTCCTGCTGGTCGCAGGACTCTTCCTCGTCTACAAGTCCATCCGGCTGCTCGCGACCGGCCACACCCAAGAGGCCTTCCGCAACGCACATCGGGTCTGGGACCTGGAACGGGCCGTCCACCTCCCGCCCGAGGGCTGGGTGCAGTCCCTGCTGCTGCACGGCGACACGCTGGTGCGGTCGGCGAACACCTACTACGCCACCGTCCACTTCCCCGCCACCGCGGCCTTCCTGGTCTGGCTGTACCTGCGGCGCCCCGAGCACTACGTCTGGGCCCGCCGGGTCCTGTCCGCGCTCACCGCCGCCGCACTGGTGGCGCATCTGACGTTCCCGCTCGCGCCACCGCGGATGCTCGCGGCGACGGGGCTGACGGACACCGGACAGGTGTACGGACCCTCCGTGTACGGCTCCCCCGAGACCGACCAGTTGTCGAACCAGTTCGCGGCCATGCCCTCGCTGCACTTCGGCTGGGCGCTGATGCTGGCCGTCGGCCTGATCGTGGCGACCCGCTCGCGGCTGCGCTGGCTGTGGCTGCTGCACCCCATGCTGACCCTGCTGGTGATCGTGGGCACCGCCAACCACTACTGGCTCGACGCGATCGTCGCGGCCGCGCTGCTGGCCGGGGCGCTCGCGCTGGGCCGGCCGGCGGGCCGCACGGCCGCGCCGGCCACCCGGGTCGTCGTACCGGCACGGCGGACGGCACAACGGACGGCACAGGCCGCGGCGCGGCGACCGCCACAACCGGTGCAGGAGCCGGCGCTCGTGGAGGCGGGGCGATGAGCGCCACCGTGCTCGCCGTCGTCCTGTCGCTGTTCTCCGCGGTCGCCTACGCGGCCGCCGCCGTCGCCCAGGAACGGCTCGCCGCCCGCTCCGCCGGCTCGGGCGTACTGCGCCTGCTGGGCAGCGCCGCGTGGTGGGTGTCGGTGGCGCTGAACGCCTCCGGCGCGGTGCTGCACGTAGTCGCCCTGAACTACGGACCGCTGACGGTGGTGCAGCCGCTCGGGGCGCTGACGCTGATCGCCGCGGTGCCGATGGGAGCCTGGCTCGCGGGAAAACGGGTCAGCGCGGTGGAGTGGCGGGGCACCTCCTTCACGCTGGCCGGTCTGGCCGCGCTGCTCGTGACGGCGTCCGGGCCCGCGCCCGACGACGCGCTCAGCGTGACCGAGGCGCTGACGGTCGCGGGGTCGGCGTCCGTGCTGATCTGCCTGCTGGCCCGGCCCGGAACCCGGCCCGGCCTGCGGCACGCCGGCGCGTCCGGGATCGCCTCCGGGGTGGGCTCCGCCCTCACCCAGACGGTGACGGTGGCCGCGACGGACTCCTCCGGCTCCGTGTTCAGCGCCCAGGTGGTGGGAGTGGCCCTGCTCGTCGCGGTGTTCGCGAGCGGCGGCGTGCTGCTGTCGCAGACCGCCTACCGTGGCGGGCTCGGCGCCCCGCTCGCGGTGGTGACCCTCAGCAATCCGTTGGCGGCCTCGGTGATCGGCCTGTCCCTGTTGGGCGAACGGCTCCAGGGTGGGGCGGCGGGAGTGCTGCTGGCCGTCGCGGGGGCGCTGCTGGCGTCCTGGGGCGTGGTGCTGCTGTCCCGGACGCCGTCCGGCGACCGCACCGTGCTGTCGTCCGAGCCGGAGACGCGGGTGCCCCGGCCGTCACGGCCGGGGCACCTCACGCCGCTCTGAGCGGCGCGGCGGATCCTGACTACTCCGTGACGATCGCCGGGTCGCTCACGCCCGGGCGCCCGTTGTCGACGTGCCCCGCGAAGCGCCGCAGGTACGCCGGGTCGGCGTCGGACGTGACCGTCAGGTCGTACCAGCGCCGGCTCTTCGACAGGTCGGCGACGTGCTTCACCGTCGAGCCGGGCCGCACCTTCAGGGTGTTCGTCCGGCCGGTGTAGCCGTCGACCAGCTTCAGCCGAGCCGTGCCGGAGCCCTGGTTGGTGAAGGTCAGCACGATGTCGTCACCGAAGTGGCGGGCGGTGACCTCCGGGCCGGCCACCTTGTTCGGGCCCCTGAAGACGCGCACGAACCCGTTGGGGCCGTGCACGGTCAGGTCGTAGGAGCCCTTGGAGTACACCGAGTTCCAGGTGTCGGAGAGGCTCTTGCCGGCCTCGGTGGTGTACTGCCACGGCCCGTCGGTGCGGTTTCCGGAGGTGACGAGGAACGCGGCACCGGCCTTCTCGCCGGAGGCGAAGCCGAGCGTGAACTTCCCGGCGGCCGCGTCCACCGCGCCGTCCACCAGCGGGGCGTACCTCAGCGGGCGGGCCGGGCGCAGGCCGCGCTCCTGCTTCGGCATGTCCGGGTCGGCCGGCGGCGTCGGACGGTAGTCCGGGTGACGCTCGCGGTCCGGCGGCTCGTAGGCGTCGGTGTCCGGCAGCTGGGCCGGCTCGGTGTCCTTGCGGGAGAAGTCGAAGGCCGACGTCAGGTCACCGCAGACGGCACGCCGCCAGGGCGAGATGTTCGGCTCCTTGACGCCGAAGCGGCGCTCCATGAAGCGGACGATCGAGGTGTGGTCGAGGGTCTCGGAGCAGACGTAGCCGCCCTTGCTCCACGGCGAGACGACCAGCATCGGCACCCGCGGGCCGAGACCGTAGGCGCCGGCCGGGCGCTTGCTGTCACCCGGGTGGACGTCCAGGGAGACGTCGACCGTGGACAGGCCCTGCGCGGCGGACTTCGGCGGCAACGGCGGCACCACGTGGTCGAAGAAGCCGTCGTTCTCGTCGTAGGTGATGAACAGGGCCGTCTTCGCCCACACCGCCGGGTTGGAGGTGAGCGCGTCCAGGACCTTGGCGATGTACCAGGCACCGTAGTTGGTCGGCCAGTTGGAGTGCTCGGTGAAGGCCTCGGGGGCGGCGATCCAGGAGATCTGCGGCAGCCGGTCGGCCACGACGTCGGCCTGGAGCTGGTCGAAGTAGCCGTCGCCGTTCTTGA
Organism: Streptomyces sp. NPDC086077; assembly: GCF_040686175.1. Lineage (NCBI taxonomy): Bacteria > Bacillati > Actinomycetota > Actinomycetes > Kitasatosporales > Streptomycetaceae > Streptomyces > Streptomyces sp. NPDC086077. The sequence continues at coordinate 3,930 of NZ_JBFBJT010000100.1, forward strand.
CGTCGGTGCCGGTGCGGGCCTTGTCGTACCAGGGGTCGCCCGGCTGGGCGTCGCGGTACCTGTTGAAGTACAGCAGCGAGTTGTCGCCGTAGTTGCCCCGGTAGGCGTCCTCGATCCAGCCCCAGGAGCCGGCCGCGTCCAGGCCGTCGCCGATGTCCTGGTAGATCTTCCAGGAGATCCCGGCCTGCTCCAGGCGCTCGGGGTACGTCGTCCAGTCGTAGCCCAGCTCGTCGTTGCCGAGGACCGGGCCGCCGCCCTTGCCGTCGTTGCCCGTGTGACCGGACCACATGTAGTAGCGGTTCGGGTCGGTGGAGCCGATGAACGAGCAGTGGTAGGCGTCGCAGACGGTGAAGGTGTCGGCGAGGGCGTAGTGGAACGGGATGTCCTCACGGGTGAGGTACGCCATGGTCGTGGTGCCCTTGGCGGGCAGCCACTTGTCGTACTTGCCCCCGTTGTAGGCCTGCTGGCCGTCGTTCCAGCCGTGCGGCAGGCCCTCCAGGAACTGCATGCCGAGGTCGTCGGCGTCCGGGTGGAAGGGCAGCACCTCCTTGCCGGCGTTCGCCTGGTGCCAGACCGACTTGCCGTTGTCGAGCTTCACCGGCCGCGGGTCGCCGAAGCCGCGGACGCCGCGCAGCTTGCCGAAGTAGTGATCGAAGGAACGGTTCTCCTGCATCAGGACGACAATGTGCTCGACATCCTCGATCGTCCCCTTGCGGTGGTTGGCCGGCAGTGCGGCGGCCCGCTCGATGCTGCTCGCCAGGGCGGTGAAGGCCGTGGTGGCCCCCGCGATCTGGAGGAACTTGCGCCGGTTTACTTCGGGCATGGCTGAGGGATCTCTCGTCCTGAAGGAGTTCGACCGGGCCGGATACTGACGAAATGCGCGCGGAAGGAGTGTTCCAAGAGCACCGAACGTCAGGGAAGGGTCCGATGGCGTCGCCGTGAAGGTCGCGAGTACGCGGAGGTCCTTCAGGGAGTGTCCAGGCCATCGCGGACGTCACATGCCAAACCGTCACCGGACGGCCGGCGGACGGAGGGGAGCGCCGGAGCTGTCGCGCCGTCACCCCCGGCCCGACCGTGGCGCCGTCGGCGACCTGAACGCCGACGGTGCCCGGTCAGGCCTCGGGGGTGGGTACCACCGTGAGATGGCTCTCGCAGCGACGGTCGCGGGACCGGCGACGGGGGGCGGGGGCGGGCCGGCGCGGCTCGCGCAGCACCATGGTGAGCCGGGTGCAGCCCATGTCCCTCAGGGTCCTGGGCGTCTCGGCGACGATCCGGCAGTCGGTGGCGCCCCAGCGGGGGTCGGGGTGCAGCAGCGGGCGCACCGCCCCGTCGTGCTCGACGGCGGCCTCACCGACGGCGCGCACCCAGTGCGGCAGCCCCTGCCGGTAGGCGGCCTCCATGATGGGGTCCTGCGCGATCTCGCGCCGGATGGCCTGCAGCCCGTGGTCGTGGCCGTGCCGCGCCACGGTGTCGGCGAAGTGCGCCAGCATCGGCAGGCACCAGCGCGACTCATGGTCCCCGAGCACATCGGCGGCGTCCGGGTGGAACAGCACGAACCTCAGGAAGTTCTCACCCGGCATGGCCGTCGGATGGGGCGCGACCCCGCGGAAGAGCGACGCGAACGCGCTGTTGGCCAGGACGACGTCCCAGCGGTGGTCGACGACCACGGACGGAAAGGGCACCGCCTCCATGAAGGCGGCGTAGTCCTGCAGATACGACTGCGCCTCGGAATCCTCGGGGACGGACCGCAACGCGGACCGCTGCCCTCCTGCCTGGTGTGCCATCGGGAGGTCACCCCTCTTGCCTATGCGGCCTTCACGCGGCGACCCGATCCTGCTGCCCCGAAGCTTGCCATGTCAACTATCGTGGCATTCCATGCCGGTTGACGGCTGGAATTGGCCACAGTTGTGGCGAGACCTGGATGTGAGTTCGAACCACCCGCTACTCTCCGGGAAGTTCACGGCAACCACTCGCGAGAAGTGTGTGAGAGACGTAGGAGACCTGTCGGTGACGGATGGCTACGAGGTTCCGGGCGCCACGGCGACGGCCACCCTGCCGGCCGTGATCGCACGCGTCACCGCGCTCGCCGACCGGCTGGGCGTACCGCACGCGGAGGTTTTCGACACCGCCCGGCTCTCCGTGGCCTGCGGCGTTCCCGAGTCCGTCGTCAGGGAGCTGCTGCGCGGCCGCCTTGCGGGCGAGCCCGATGTGCAGGCGCGCTTCCTGCAACGCCTGGACCTGCTGCGGCGCACCCGGCTGAAGGGCAACGGGCGCAAGTACACCCAGCAGGAGATCGCCGACGGCGCCGGGATGTCGCGGCAGCAGGCGGGCGCCCTCATCAACGGCGACCGGCGCCCCACCATGGAGCACTGCGACGCCATCCAGCGTTTCTTCCGGGTGCACGCCGGTTTCCTCACGGCCGAGGACCCGGAGGCGCTCGCGGACGTCCTCCAGCGCACCGAGCAGGAGCTGCTCCAGAAGCTCGCCGACCGGGAGCGGGAGGCGGCCGCGGCGGCCGACGACCCGCTGGAACGGCTGCTCCAGGACCACGGGGTGCGCGGAATCGCCTGGCGGGCCGCACAACTTCCCACCGACCAGCACCGCGACAAGGTCGCCGAATGGCTGGACATGCTCTTGGAGAGCGTCAAGCGGCCCGAGTCGTGATCCGGGAGAGAATCTGTGGGCATCGGTAAGGAAATGCGTCGTCTGTGCGGCGAGCTGGTCGCGGAGCTGGACCTGCCCGCGCCGGCGCGCCCGGCCGACCTGTACGCCGCGCTGTGCGACGGGATGAGCAGACGCCGCGGCCGCCCCGTCCACTTCCGTACGGCCGCCTTCCCGATCGGCACGGCCAGCGGGCTGTGGCTCGACATGGCCGACCAGGACCTCGTGGTCATCGAGGAACGCACCGCCCCCGACCACCAGTTGGTGATCCTCGGGCACGAGCTGTGGCACATGAAGGCCGGGCACTGCAGCCAACACGTCGAGGGCGCCGCGGTCGCGGCCCGTTTACTGGACGACAACGCCGACCTCCAGGCGACCGTGCTGAAGGTGGCCGCCCGCACCCGCTTCGACCTCGCCGACGAGAAGGAGGCGGAGAGCTTCGGGCTGCTGCTCGCCAGCAAGTGCCGGACATGGCTGGCGGGTTCGGCACTCCGCGGGCCGGTGCAGCGCGACCACCTCGCGGGGCGGATCGAGGCGTCGCTGGGCTACGTCGGTCCGAAGCACTAGAAGCGGCTGCGCCCCGCCGGTTCTCGGCCGAAACCCCTTCACACCGGCGCGGAGCAGCGCATTCGCGCCGCGCCGCGGTGCGTCGCGCCTCCGCTGAGCGGGCGAACCGGGGCGCCGCCGGGCCGGATTGTCAGTGGTGGACGGCAAGCTGGGAGTGCGCCGTCGAGTGTGGGGGCGTACGTGCCGTTGCGGCACGTGTTGCGACGACGAGGCGGGGAGAGCCGACCGATGCCCACTGCCGTACTGACCGACCGGGAACGCACCGCCGTGCAGGCCTATCTGCGCCTGCTGCACACCGTACGAGCGGCGTTCGACACGGCGGCCGGGCCGCCGGAAGCCCGCCGGCCACCCCTCGTCCCGCCCGCCGTTATCGCCGAGGCGGAACAGGCGCTGGCGGAGGCCGGCCTGACGGGCAACGAGGAGGAGTTCTTCCGGCTGCTGCAGAGCTGGTGCCCAGAGCACTGAGCCCGGCGAAGGGGGGCAGGAAGCAGGGGCCGCACGCCGTCAGGCGTGCGGCACCGTCACCGAGGTGGCCACCAGACCCCGCTGGATCGTCCACCGGCCGTCGAAGGCGCCGAGCCGACGGCCGTCGACCACGGGACCGGGCACGAGGAGCTCGGCCTGGAAGCGGCCGTGCCGCGTCCCCTCGGGGCCGACGGCGATCTCGATGTCGGCCTCCGAGAAGTCCAGCCACTTCCCGGTGAGCGGGAACCACGCCTTGTACACGGACTCCTTGGCGCTGAAGAGCAGACGCTCCCAGTGGACGCCCGGGTGGCGCGCCGTCAGCAGGCTCAGCCGCTCCTGCTCGCCCGGGAGCGCGACGGCCTCCAGCACACCCGCCGGGAGCGGCTCGTGCGGCTCGGCGTCTATGCCGAGCGAGGCCAGATCGGTCTCACGGACCAGCGCCGCCGCGCCGTAGCCCTCGCAGTGGGTCATGCTGCCGACGAGCCCGGCCGGCCAGCCGGGGGCGCCGCGCTCGCCGGGCAGGACGGCCTGCGGGGGCACCCCGAGCTTCTCCATGGCACGGCGGGCACAGGCGCGTACGACGGCGAACTCGCGCCGCCGTTTGACGACGGCCCGCGCGACGATCGCCGCCTCCTGCGGGTACAGCGGCGCGGGCTCGCTCCCGTCGTCGCCGTGCACCTCCACGGACACGACCGAGGCGGGCAGCAGCTCCTCGATCACGGCGTCGTGTCCTCCTTCGGCAGGATGCGGCGCAGCCGGCCCGGCGGCTCCTCGCGCCCCCGCCACTCACGCGGATAGCCCACCGACACCTCCTCGAAGCGGACGCCGTCGTGCCAGGTGGTCCGGGGGATGTGGAGGTGCCCGTAGACCATCGTCTCCACTCGGAACCGGCGGTGCCAGTCGGCCGTCAGCCGCGTGCCGCACCACATGGCGAACTCGGGGTACCACAGGACCTCGGTCGGGTGACGGTCCAGCGGGTAGTGGTTGACCAGCACTGTCGGCAGGTCCTCGGGGATCTCGGCGAGCCGCCGCTCGGTCTGCTCGACCCGGGCCCGGCACCACTCCTCGCGCGTGGGGTAGGGGTCGGGGTGCAGCAGATGCTCGTCGTTGCAGACGACGCCGGTCGAGTGCGCGTAGGCCAGGCCCTCGTCCTTCGTCGTGCAGCCGGCGGGCAGGAAGGAGTAGTCGTACAGCAGGAACAGCGGCGCCACGGCCACCGGGCCGCCGAGGCCGTCCCAGACCGGGTACGGGTCCTCGGGGGTCGTCACGCCGAGCTCGCGGCACATCCGGACCAGGTGCTCGTAGCGTGCGACGCCACGCAGGGTGACGGGGTCGGACGGGTGGGTCCACAGTTCGTGGTTGCCCGGGACCCAGATCACCTTGGCGAAGCGGCCGGCGAGGAGCTCCAGGGCCCAGTGGACGCGGGACACGCTCTCCGCCACGTCGCCGGCCACCAGCAGCCAGTCGTCGTCGGTGTCGGGGCGCATCTTCTCCACCAGCTCGCGGTTCTCCGCGTACCCGATGTGCAGGTCGCTGATGGCCAGCAGCTGTCCGGCACCACCGGCCGTCGATGTCACCTCTGCCCCCTCACGATCACACGGAGGCACCACGACAACACATGCGCGCCCCGGTCGGCAAGGGCCACCGGAGTGTATTGGGGGTTATCAGGAACCCCCACGACGTGTGGGCGGGATCGGCGATTCCGTAACCCGCATGTTGCACGCGGCGGTCCCGCGAAGCCGTATGATCGCCCCAACACCAACGCCCACGAACCCCCCTTCACGCAAGGGCGATCCGGTGTTCCTCCCAACACCCCCAGGCCGGGCCGGCCCCGCTCCGCCGTGCCCGCGAACCGTGAAAGGCGGCCTGCATGGTCTCTCGCGTACGCGTCTGGCTCAACCGCACGTACGCGGAGAACGTGTTCTTCATGGATCAGCTGCGGAGAAATCCCAGCGACCGGGCCGTCGAGATCCATGCCACCCACAGCGACCCCGACTCCCCCGTCCTCGCCGCCGCCGACACCGCCGACCTGGAGCCGGAGGGACTGTCCCCCGCGGCGTACGTCGAATTCGCCCTGAACGTGTGCGCCAGGCGCTCGGTCGACGTGTTCGTGCCGCGTCTGCACCAGGCGGCCGTCGTGGCGCACCGCGCCGAGTTCGAGGCGGTCGGCACGGCGCTGCTGGCGCCGCCGCCGGAGGCCGTGGCCGTCTTCCACGACAAGGTGATCGCCTACGAGGCCGTCCAGGCGATCGGAGTGCCGGTGCCGCCGTGGTGGCGGGTCCGCAGCGCCGGCGAACTTCTCGCCGCTGTCGAGGAGTTGGAGGCGGGCGGGCACAAGGCCTGCTTCAAGCCGGCGTCCGGTGCGGGCGGGGTGGGCTTCCGCGTGATCACACGCGCCCCCTTCTCGCTGCTGCACCTCGGCGGGTTCCCCACGCCCTACGTCCAGCTCGACCTGGTGCTGGAGGCGCTGCGGCAGGCCGACGAGCCGGTGGACTGGCTGGTGATGCCCCGGCTGGAGCAGCCGGAGGTGTCCGTCGACTGCCTCACCGGGCGCGACAACATGGTCCGGCTGGCCGTCGGGCGGACGAAGAGCGGGCGCCGTCGCGGGTTCACGCTGCACGAGCAGTTCCTGGAGCCGGCGCGGCGGATCGCCGAGGGGTTCGGGCTGCACCACCTCTCCAACATCCAGTTCCGGATGTTCGGCGATCAGCCGGTGCTGATGGATGTCAACACCCGTCCGGCCGGCGGGCTGCACCAGTTGTCGCTGTGCGGGGTCAACGCCCCCTGGGCCGCCGTACGGCTGGCCCTGGGCGACGACCCCGGCGAGGTCGTGCCGCCGTTCCTCGGCCAGGACTACACGGTCGTGTCCGCTCCTCGGCAGCTGCGGCCGGTCTCCGTCCCGGCGCAGCGCCGGGAGGAGTCGGCTCCCGTGCTGCCGGCCGTTCCCGCACCGGCGCCTGTCGGGTCCGGGGCGCGGGTTCTGCCGTTGTAGGTGATGCGCCGGGTGCGGGTCGTGGGGGCTCGTCGCGCAGGTCCCCGCGCCCCTTCCCCGGCGTTCGGGCCGGGTCGGGTACGACGGCTAGACCGGGTACCCCACCCATTCGCCAACTCCGCCAGTCTGGACGGGAGTCGGGTCGAGTGATCGGCTACGGGGGCGGGCTGGATACGGCCCGACTTGATCGTGCTGCTCCAGTCACCGAGCTGGGGGCGGAACCGGCCGTGGTCGCGGCTGCCGTAGTCGATGCATGCCGCTCTCCCATCGACTCCGAGGTACTCGCACACGCCGCGCGTCGCCCGCTCCGGCTCGGCGGTCAGGTCCTCGTACGTGATCACATGGGCGTCGAGGTTCTGGCGCGCCTCCTCCAGCTTCTCCGCGTAGTCCAGGACCTCGGCGTTGATGGCCGCCAGGTCGGGCTCCTCACGGCGGTCCATCAGCGAGGCGACGATCGCGCCCGGGTGGCGGAGCAGCAGGATGTGGCGGGCGCTCGGCCGACATCACTCCAGTCGCGGCCAGACGAGGGTGTTGGGCGGCGTCTTGTCCACGATGACGTCCTTGCCGCTGCGGGCCAGTTCCAGGTGCAGGATGCGGTCCCACAGGACGTGCTCCAGCTCCTCCTTGTCGAGCTGGAGTTCCTGCATGGCGGCCGCGGTGAAGCTGCGGGTCAGCTGCACATGGACGGTGCGCAGATGCATCTCGTGCGGGGCGCGGACGCGGCTGTGGCTGTTGAGCAGGACCCGCAGCAGGGTCGAGCCGGAGCGCACCGAGGACAGCACGAAGACCGGTGACTCCACCAGCCGCGGAGCGCGCGGCGCGGTGAACGCGGGCTTCGGCGTGCCCGCCCGGGGTGCGGGAATCGCGTTCAGGGCACGGCGCGGTGGGCTCACCGCCTGGATCATCAGCCTCCCTCGACGCCTCAGTCCCTTGCCGATCAAAGACATACGCGGGTCTCGCACCGTGCCACCTCTCTGTTGCGCCGTGCCTCCCAATGTCACGGGCCCGGCGCACGCGGTCAGAACCGGCCCGATCCGCGGTACAGCTGAAGTTCCCCCTCCAGTTCCACGGCGAGGACCGTGGCGTGCGGGTCGAGGTCGGCGGCGGCGGGCGGCTCGATCCAGAGCACGCCGGGGCTCTCGTGCAGCCGCGCCGGCGCTCGCGAAGAGCTTCGCCCAGGCCCGCGGGTCGTAGCGGGAGGCCGTGAAGCGGTCCAGCTGGGACATGTACCTGTCGTAGGGCACGATGTCGTCGTAGAACGACCAGGACTCCTGGACGCCGTCCACGGCGTAGATCCCCCAGTGGACGAAGATCCCCAGCTTGGCGTCGGTGAACCACTGCTGCATCGGCACGGGTCAGCCCCTCCGCAGGCGCAGCGTGAGGATCTGGAAGGGTCGCAGAGTGACGGCGACTTCGTCGCCGTCGATGTCCGCGTCCTGGAGCGGTCGCTCCAGCAGGTCGGTCACCTGGGCGCCCGCGAGCGGGAAGCCGGTGCGCAGGACGCCGGCGGCCCGGCCGCCGCGGCACTCGTAGAGCCGTACGACGACGTCGCCGGAGCGGTCGTCGGCGAGCTTCACGGCCTCGACGGTCACGCCCTCGCCGGTCACGGAGACGACGGGCCGCGGGGCTCCGGCCGAGTCCGCGACGCGCAGGGGGAGGTTGAGGGCGTAGCCCTCGGCGACCGCGTCCTCGACGCTCGCTCCGGGCAGCAGCGCGTAGGTGAAGCGGTGGCGGCCCTGGTCGGCCTGCGGGTCGGGGACGCGCGGGGCGCGGACCAGGCTGAGGGCGACGGTGGTGGTCGTACCGCCGTCCTCGCGGACCGTGCGGGAGACGTCATGGCCGTACGTCGAGTCGTTGAGGACCGCGACGCCGTAGCCGGGTTCGGCGATGTGCACCCAGCGGTGGCCGGAGACCTCGAAGCGGGCCGACTCCCAGCTGGTGTTGGTGTGCGTGGGGCGCTGGACGTGGCCGAACTGGATCTCGGCGGACGAGTGGGGGGCGCGGACGTCCACCGGGAAGGCCGCCTTGAGGATCTTCTCGGCTTCGTGCCAGTCGATCTCGGTCTCGATGTCGACGCGGGGACTGCCGGAGCGGAGGATGATCGTCTGGGTGATCCGCGAACCCCGGCCGAAGGAGCGCTCGACCTTCAGGGCGCCGAGCAGGGGGTCCCGCTCCACGACGGTGATCGACTCGGCGTCCAGCAGGTCGGTGTAGCGGTTCTTGTAGTGCTTGTCGATGTCCCAGGCGTCCCAGTGGTTGGGCAGGTCCGTGTGCAGGCGCAGCAGGTTGCCCGGCCCGGCGAGAACCTCACGGCCGGCGCGGAGGTCGCGGACGGAGGCGAGGGTGCCGTCGTCGGCGAGCTCGACGCGGACGAGGCCGTTGTCGAGGGTGCGGTCGGTGACGGTCACCGTGTCGTGGGTGGGGGTGTCGCCCAGCGGCGCGCTGCCGCCCGCCGGCACCCGCGCCACGCCGAGCCTGCCGTCGGTCCCGCGGACCACCTCGTCCCGGTCGAACGGGCTGGTGTTGAACACCCGTGCCTCGCCGGTGCCCAGCGCCGCCAGCGCGTCCCGCGTCAGCGTCTCCAGCTCCTCGGCGACGCGCGCGTACTCCGCCTCCGCCTCCCGGTGCACCCACGCGATGGACGAGCCCGGCAGGATGTCGTGGAACTGGTGGAGCAGGACCGTCTTCCAGAGGCGGTCGAGCCGCTCGTACGGGTAGGCGTGGCCCGGCGCGTGCAGGGCCGCCGTCGTCGCCCACAACTCCGCCTCGCGCAGCCGGTGTTCGCTGCGGCGGTTGCCCTGCTTGGTGCGGGCCTGGGTGGTGTACGTGGCGCGGTGCAGCTCCAGGTACAGCTCGCCGGCCCACACGGGGGCGTCCGGGTACTCCTCGCGGGCGGCGGCGAAGAAGGCGTCCGGGTGCTCGACGCGGACCTTCGCGGAGCCCTCCAGGTCGGCCAGGCGCCGGGCGCGCTCCAGCATCTCGCGGGTGGGCCCGCCGCCGCCGTCACCGTGGCCGAAGGGCGCCAGGGACGTCGTACCGCGGCCCTTGTCCTGGTAGTTGCGGACCGCGTGGGCCATCTCCTTGCCGGAGAACTCGACGTTGTAGGTGTCGACCGGCGGGAAGTGCGTGAAGACGCGGGTGCCGTCGATGCCCTCCCACCAGAAGGTGTGGTGCGGGAACTTGTTGGTCTGGTTCCAGGAGATCTTCTGGGTGAGGAACCAGTCGTTGCCTGCGAGCCGGGCGAGCTGCGGGTAGGCGGCGGTGTAGCCGAAGGAGTCCGGCAGCCACACGCCCTTGGTCTCGATGCCGAACTGCTCCATGAAGAAGCGCTTGCCGTGGATCAGCTGGCGTGCCATGGCCTCGCCGCCGGGCAGGTTGCCGTCGGCCTCCACCCACATGCCACCGACCGGCGCCCAGCTGCCGTCGGCGACGGCCTTCTTGATCCGCTCCCAGACCTGCGGGTAGTTGTCGCGCACCCATTCGTACTGCTGGGCCTGCGAGCAGGCGAAGACGAACTCCTCGTACTCCTCGGCGAGCGCGGTGACGTTGGAGAAGGTGCGGGAGGTCTTGCGCTTGGTCTCACGGATCGGCCACAGCCATGCCGAGTCGATGTGCGCGTGGCCGACGGCGGAGAGGGTGTGCGCGCTGGCGTGCGCGGGCTTGGCGAGGACGGGGCGCAGCACGTCGCGGGCGTCCGCCGCCGTGCCCGCGACGTCGTCGAGGTCGAGGGCGTCCATCGCGCGGTCCAGCGCGTGCGCGATCTCGTGCCGGCGCGGGTCGTGCTCGACCAGCTCCAGCATCAGTTCGCGCAGCACCTGGACGTCGAGGAAGAGGTGCCAGACCTCCTCGTCGAGGATCGCGAGGTCGGCGCGGCGGAAGGTGTAGAGGGGCTCGTCCCCGGCGGTGAGGACGTCGCCGAGGGGGGTCGGCGCAGCGAAGTCGTTCGCCAGGATGTCGGGGTTGGAGGCCGCCTCGACCAGATAGTCGACCGATTCCCCGCCCACCGCCGGGTGCGCGACCGGCACGTACTGGTTCTGCGGGTTGACCGCCTTCAGCGGGGTGCCGTCCGCGCGGTGGACCAGGGCCTCGGCCTGGTTGCCCGGCCAGTCGCCGACGAAGCCGAGGTCGATGACCGCCTCGACGCGTCGGCCCGCCCAGTCGGCCGGCACCTGCCCGCGCATCCGGAACCAGGTGGTGCCCCAGGGCGGGCCCCAGGGGGTGTCCATGGCGAAGGGCGCGTACGGGGCGGCGGCGGCCTCCGTGAACGGCACCGGCTCGCCCGGCGCCTGCCAGGACTCGACCGTGAGCGGAACGGTGGCCGCGTAGATCGCGGGCCTGATGCGCTGGTTGTGGACGCGCTCGACGCGCTCCTCGATCCGGCGGCGTTCGTCGTGCATGGGACAACCCCTCCTGAGGGCTCTGCTTGAGGACCTGAGGGCTCTGCTGGAAGACCCGAGCGCCCTACTTGAGGTACGACAGGCCGGGGTGGACGGCCCTGTAGCCGTCGACGAGCCGCCGGGCCACTCCCACCGAGTCGACCAGCGGATGCAGCGCGAAGGCCTTCACGGCCGTCGTGCGGGAGCCGGAACCGGCGGCCGACAGCACCTCGCGCTCGACGGCCTTCACCGCGCAGACCAGGCCGGTGGCGTGGTCCGGCAGCGGGTCCGCGGCCACCGGGTGCGCGCCGTTGGCGTCGACCAGGCACGGCACCTCGATCACCGCCTCGGTGTCGAGCACCGAGAGCGTGCCGCGGTTGCGGACGTTGAGGATGAGCGTCGTGCGCTCGTCCCGGGCGATGGCCCGCATCAGCGCGAGGGCCACCTTCTCGTAGCCGCCGGAGAGGTCGTCGGCGTCGCGCTCGCCGGCGCCCGCCGTCTCGCGGTTCTCCGCCATGTAGGTGGCCTCGCGCTCGGCGCGGGTGCGGTCCCAGGCCCGGAGCGCGGAGGCGTCCGGGTCGCGCGTCTGCTCGTAGAAGCGGGCCTGCTGGTCGCGTAGGAAGGCGCCGCGGGTCTGTTCGGCCTCCTGGTAGGCGCGGACGGCTTCCCGGTTGAAGTAGTAGTAGTGCAGGTACTCGTTGGGGATCGCGCCCAGCGAGCGCAGCCATTCGGTGCCGAAGAGCTTGCCCTCCTCGAAGGAGCCGAGCAATTCGGGATCGGCGAGCAGGCGCGGCAGTTCGTCGCGGCCGGCGACGCGCAGACCGCGCACCCAGCCGAGGTGGTTGAGGCCGACGTAGTCGATCCACGCCTCGGCGGGGTTCGTCACGCCGAGCACGCGGGCGATCCGGCGGCCGAGGCCGACCGGCGAGTCGCAGATGCCGATGACGCGGTCGCCGAGGTGGCGGGACATGGCCTCGGTGACCAGTCCGGCCGGGTTGGTGAAGTTGATGACCCAGGCGTCGGGGGCGAGGCGCGCGACGCGACGCGCGATGTCGACCGCCACCGGCACGGTCCGCAGACCGTAGGCGATGCCGCCCGCGCCGACCGTCTCCTGGCCGAGGACGCCCTCCGCGAGCGCCACCCGCTCGTCGTGGGCGCGGCCCTCCAGACCGCCGACGCGGATCGCGGAGAACACGAAGTCGGCGCCGCGCAGGGCCTCGTCCAGATCGGTGGTCGCGGTGACCTCGGGCGCGCCGGGCACCCCGGCGGCCTGTTCGGCCAGGACGCGGGTGACCGCGTGCAGCCGGCCGGCGTCCAGGTCGTGGAGCACGACGTGCGTGACCCGGCCCTCGGCGTGGTCGCCGAGGAGCGCCCCGTACACGAGCGGCACCCGGAATCCGCCGCCGCCCAGAATCGTCAGCCTCACGCTTGCACCTCTCCTGCCACGACCACGCGGACTCCGGCCTCCTCCAGGGAGGACCGGGTCGGCGCGTTCACCGGCGCGTTCGTCACCACCACGTCCAGGTCCTCGGGACCGCACACCTTCGCCATGCCCGTACCCGGGAACTTCGCGGCGTCGGCGAGCAGGACGACCTGGTCACCGGCCTTGATCATGGCGCGTTTGACCGGCACCTCGACGACCGTGGTGTCCATCACCTGTCCCCCGGGCCGCACCCCGCTGGTGCCGAGGAAGAGCCAGTCGGCGTGCAGCTGGCGGAGGTTGTCCTCGGTGAGGAAGCCCACCAGGGAGCGGTACTCGCGGCGGAGCATGCCGCCGAGCAGCACCAGTTGGATGCCCTCGTCGTCGGCGAGTTCCTCGTAGACCACCAGGTTGCTGGTGATCACCGTGAGCCGGCGGCCGTGCAGCTGCCGGGCCAGCCGGTAGGCGGTGGTGCCGATGTCGAGCAGCACCGACTGACCGTCCTCGATCATCGCGGCCGCGTGCACGGCTATGGCGTCCTTCGCGGGCACGCGCACTTCGGCGACCTCGGCGAAGGGCTGGTCGCCCTCCTCGGCCACGGCGCCGCCGTGGACCCGCGTGAGCAGGCCGTCCTCCTCCAGCTTCACCAGGTCACGGCGGACGGTGGCGGGGCTCACCCCCAGTTGCTCGGAGAGGTCGGTCACGGCAGCGGGGCCGCCGGACCGCAGGGCCCGCAGGATGAGTTGGTGTCGTCGTTCTGCCAGCACGCGATGCACAGTACTCGTCATCTTCAATCACCGCCATGCTCATTTCTGCTCGGGTATTGACCAAACTCCGCGAGGAGCGCACGATTCCGGTCACCGAATTGAAGAGTTCTGACGAGAGGACGTTTCCGTGGACGACGACCGGCCCGATGTGCTGCTGACCGGGCTGCTCTTCTACGACCTCGTCCTCACGGGTCTGGGCAGGCCCCCCACGCCGGGCGAGGAGATCTGGACGGCCGGCATGGGCTGCGGCCCCGGCGGGATCGCCAACCTTGCGGTGGCCGCCGCCCGGTTCGGTCTGCGCACCTCCCTGGCCACGGTGTTCGGCGACGACTTCTACGGCGCGTACTGCCGGGAGGTCCTGGCCGGCCAGGAGGGCGTCGGCCTCTCCCGGTCCCGCACCGCGGAGGGCTGGCACACCCCGGTCACCGTCTCCCTGGCCACCGGTCACGACCGGGCCCTCGTCACCCACGGCCAGGTGCCGCCGTACTCGCAGGACGCCTTGATGGCCGACCCGCCGCAGGCGCGGACCGCGCTCGTGCACCTGGAGGCGGAACCTCGCGAGTGGCTGGCGAAGGCGGCCGCGAACGGCACGCGGATCTACGCCGACGTCGGCTGGGACCCCACGCAGGAGTGGTCCCGCGACCTGCTCGGCCAGCTCGCCCTGTGCCACGCCTTCCTCCCCAACGAGACCGAGGCGATGGCCTACACCCGCACCGACAGCGCGGCGGCGGCCCTCGGCAGGCTCGGCGAACTGGTGCCGGTCGCGGTCATCACGCGCGGCGGCGACGGCGCGATGGCCGTCGACCAGACGACGGGCGAGTACGCGGACGTCCCCGCCCTCGACGTCGACGTCCTGGACGCCACCGGCGCCGGGGACGTCTTCGGCGCGAGCTTCGTCGCGGCCTCGCTCGGCGGCTGGCCGCTGGAGGAGCGGCTGCGTTTCGCCGTCCTGGCCGCCGGCCTGTCCGTGGGCCACCACGGCGGCGCCCTGGCCGCGCCCGGCTGGTACGGCGTCCACCGGTGGTGGCGCTCGCTGTCCGACCCCGGCCTGCGGCGGACGTACGGCTTCCTGGCGGACCGGCTGCCGGCGGATCCCGGGCCGCCCGTCGCCCACGCCCCGGTCACCCCGCCCGCACGACAGCACTGACTCCCCCCACTTGCCCGTCTCATGCGAAGTCCCGAACAGATCCGAAAGGCGGTGGGAGCTGTGCGGCTCTCACGAAGAGGCCTGCTGCGCGCGGGCCTGGCCGGTACGGCCGCCGCGGCGCTCGGCGGCCTGACGTCCGGCTGCGCCGTCCCGACCGGCTCGACCGGCCGGAACATGGTCCTGTGGTACTGGAGCGGCGGTCTGAGCGACACCGTCGTCAAGGAGGCCAAGGCGCGTTATGACAACGTCGTCAGTCTCAAGGCCCAGCAGATCGGCGGCTACTACCGCTCCAAGCTGATCACCACGATGGCCGGCCGCGCCCACATACCCGACATGGCGGGGCTCAAGGGCGAGGACATGGCGTCGTACCTGCCGAACGCCGACCAGTTCGTGGACCTGCGCACGCTCGGCGCGGAGAAGCTCAAGAGCCGGTACCTGGACTGGAAGTGGCAGCAGGCAGTCGCGCCGGACGGCAGTCTGATCGGGTTCCCGATCGACGTGGGTCCGGTGGTGCAGTACTACCAGCCCGCCGTCTACGACAGGGCAGGGCTGCCGTCCGAGCCCGAGGACGTCTCGCGGGAGATGGACACCTGGGAGAAGTTCTTCACGGCCGGCGAGCAGCTGAGGAAGCGGGTGCCGGGCACGTACATCCTGACCGACGTCGGCAGCGTCTTCGAGATGTCGATCGGCCAGGGAACCACACGGTTCGTCGACCGGGACCGCGTCTTCATCGGCGACGGCGAGCACGTCCGTGCCTGCTGGGACCGGGCCGTGGAGGCCAAGCGGCGCGGGATCGTCTCCGACATCGTGACAGGCACGCCGGACTCGATCTCGGCCACCGAGAAGGGGCAACTGCCCAGCCAGCTCAACGCCTCCTGGGCGGCGGGCGACCTCAAGCTCCAGTACCCGAAGACCGAGGGCAGATGGCGGGTCGCCGACTGCCCGGGCGGCCCCTCGAACGTCGGCGGCTCGTTCCTCGCGATCACCAAGGCGTGCCGGGAGCCGGAGCGGGCCTTCGAGATCATCACTTGGATGCTCGGCGCGGACAACCAGGCTCAGGGCTTCGTCGAGGCCGGCCTGTTCCCGTCCACCCCGGCCTCGTACGGGATGGCGAAGCTGCGCGAGCCCGACCCGTTCTTCGGCGACCAGATCACGATGGACGTCTTCGGTCCGGCCGCGGAGCAGATCCCGGTCGCCTTCAACAGCCCGTACGACATCGCGCTCGGGCAGCCGATCCGGGACGAGATCAAGAACGTCGGTGTCCTCGGCAAGGACCCCCGCACAGCCTGGAGGGACGCCATGAGCAAGTGCCGGCGGATCGCGGACCACCTGGGGGTGAGCTACTGATGGCGACGCTCCCCGCGGTGGAGAGGCCCCCGGCGGCCGTGGCGGACCCGCCCGCCGCGCGGCCCCGCACCGGCATCCGCAAGTACTGGCACCTCTACGCCGCGATCTCCCCCTTCTACCTCCTCTTCCTCGCCTTCGGCCTGGTCCCCGTCGGCTTCTCGCTCTTCCTCTCCTTCCACCGCTGGGACGGCCTGGGCTCGATGGAGTGGGCGGGCCTCGCGCAGTACCAGTACCTGCTGACCGACGCCGACTTCTGGAGCTCGATCGGCAACACGCTGATCATCTGGGCGCTGGCCACCTTCCCCATGATCTTCCTGGCGATGGTGACGGCGGTGATGCTCAACTCGGCGGTGCGGTTCAAAAACGTCTACCGCTTCGCGTACTTCCTGCCGAACGTGACCTCGATCGTCGCGGTCGCCATCATCTTCAGCTCGGTCTTCTCCACCAACTTCGGTTTGATGAACGCCCTGTTGCAGGCCGTGGGGCTGGACCAGGTGGCATGGCTGAACACGCCGTGGGGCATCAAGGTCGCCGTCGCGACGCTGATGACCTGGCAGTGGACCGGCTACAACGCGATCATCTTCCTCGCCGGCCTCCAGACCGTCCCGGGCGAACTGTACGAGGCGGCCAGGATGGACGGCGCCGGCCCTGTGCAGACGTTCTTCCGGATCACGCTGCCACTGATGCGGCCGGTGCTGCTGTTCGTGCTCGTCATCTCGACGGTCACCGGTCTGCAGAGCTTCGCCGAACCACAGGTGCTGCTCCAGACCAACACGAACGAGTCGACCTTCGCCGGCGGCCCGGACCACGCGGGCCGGACAATGGTCCTCTACTTCTTCCAGCAGACCTTCGACAACAACGACTTCGGCTACGGCGCCGCCGTGGCGTGGGGGATCTTCCTCGTCGTCGTGCTCTTCTCGATCATCAACTGGCGGCTGGTGCAGCGCCGGGGCGAAGACTAGGGAGGCCCCCGCACCATGGCATCCACCATCAAGGGCTCCCGGCGCCGGGGCATCGCACTCCACGTGGTGCTGGTCCTCGGGCTGCTGCTGTCGGCCTTCCCCTTCTACTGGGCCGTGATCATGTCGACCCGCACGTCGACCGAGATCTTCTCCTACCCGCCCAAGCTGCTGCCCGGCTCGCACTTCGGCGAGAACGTCCGCCACCTCTTCGACAACATCGACTTCTTCGGCTCGATGCTCAACTCGCTGCTGGTGGCCGTCTCGGTGACGGTGCTGGTGCTGTTCTTCGACTCGCTGGCGGCCTTCGTCTTCGCCAAGTTCCACTTCCCCGGCCGGGGGGTGCTGTTCGGGCTGCTGATGGCCATCTTCATGGTGCCGGCGCAGCTGGCGGCCATCCCGCAGTTCGTGATCATGGCGAAGATCGGCTGGATCGGTTCCATGACCGCGCTGATCGTCCCGGCCGCGGCCAACGCGTTCGGCATCTTCTGGATGCGCCAGTACATGAAGGGCGCGATCCACGACGAGCTGCTGGACGCCTCGAAGCTGGACGGCGCCGGGTTCCTGCGCCAGTACTGGCACGTGGCGCTGCCGGTGGTGCGGCCGGGCCTGGCCTTCCTCGGCATCTTCACGTTCATGGCCCAGTGGAACGACTACGCCTGGCCCTTGATCGCCCTCACCAACCCCGACAACGTCACCCTCCAGGTCGCCCTCTCCCAGCTCAACGGCAACCACGGCACCACCGACTACGGCATGGTGATGACCGGCGCCCTGCTCGCGCTGATCCCGCTGCTGATCGTCTTCGCCATCGGCGCCCGGCAGATCATCGGCGACCTCGCCAAGGGGGCAGTCCGCGAATGAGCGCGCCCTTCTCCTGGCTCCGCCCCTGGGAGGCACCCGAGGTGACCTCATGGGGGCGGCTGCCGATGTGTGCCGTCGACCGGCGTCACCAGGCCGTCCCGCTGGACGGCGAGTGGAGCTTCCAGCTGCTGCCCGCGCCGGACGCGCCGGTGGGCGACGCATGGGGCTCGTCGCGGGTGCCGGGCGCCTGGACCCTCCAGGGCACGGATGATCTGCCGCAGTACACGAACGTGCGGATGCCGTTCGCGCAGTTCCCGCCGCACGCGCCCGCCGCCAACCCCACCGGGGTGTACGAGCGTGCGGTCGACGTGCCGGGCGGGTGGGCCGGGCGGCGGATCGTGCTGCAGGTGGGCGCGGCCGAGAGCGTGCTGCTCGTGCAGGTGGACGGCCGGCCGGTGGGGATCTCCAAGGACTCGCACCTGGCGGCGGAGTTCGACCTGACGCAGGTCGTGCGCCCCGGCTCGTCCGCCGTGGTCCGGCTGACCGTCGTCAAGTGGTCGGACGCCTCGCACATCGAGGACCAGGACCAGTGGTGGCACGGCGGGATCACCCGGCCGGTGCTGCTGTACGCCACGGACCCGCTGTACCTGGCGGACGTGACCGTGCGGGCACGGCGCGACGGTGACCTGCGGGTGGACTGCCAGGTGCGGAACGCGCGCGGCGGGTTGCCCGAGGGGTGGTACGTCGACGGGGAGCTGGAGGGCCGGCCGCTCACGCGCGACGCGGAGTTCGACCGGGCCAACGCCGAGGACGAGCGGGTCTCCGGCTTCCTCGGCGAGGCGCGCCTGCGCGCCACGGTGCCCGACGTGCGCGCCTGGACCGCCGAGACGCCCGAGCTGTACGGCCTGACCGTCCGGCTGCACCGCGCCGACGGGACGGTCGCCGACTCCTCGTACCACCGCGTCGGCTTCCGGGACGTCGAGATCGCCGGCCGGGACCTGCTGATCAACGGGGAGCGGGTGTTCGTCCGGGGGGTGAACCGGCACGACTTCCATCCGCTGACCGGCCGCACGGTGTCGTACGACGACATGCGCGCGGACCTCGTGCTGCTGAAGCGCTTCGGCTTCAACGCGATCCGCACCGCCCACTACCCGAACGACCCCGCCCTGTACGACCTGGCCGACGAGCTGGGCCTCTACGTCGTCGACGAGGCGGACGTCGAGTCGCACGACCACGCCCACGAGATCGCCGACGACCCGCGCTATCTGGCCGCTTTCGTGGACCGCGTCTCGCGGATGGTGCTGCGGGACAAGAACCACCCCTCGGTCATCATCTGGTCGCTGGGCAACGAGTCCGACTACGGCGCGAACCACGACGCGGCGGCCGGGTGGGTTCGGCGGCACGACCCCACCCGGCCGCTGCAGTACGAGGGCGCCGCCAAGCGCGGCTGGGCGGACCCGGACGTGGCGTCCGACATCGCCTGCCCGATGTACGCGCCGATCGAGGAGTGTGTCGCGCACGCGCTGTCCGGGCGGCAGACGAAGCCGCTCATCCAGTGCGAGTACTCGCACGCCATGGGCAACAGCAACGGCACCCTGGCCGACCACTGGGCCGCCATCGAGGCCACCCCGGGTCTTCAGGGCGGCTTCATCTGGGAGTTCTGGGACCACGGCATTCTCCAGGACGTGAGCGACGGAAGACCGGCCGGGCGCGCGGGCGCCGGGCTCTACGAGCGTGGTGTCGCCGCGCCCGGCCACCGCTGGGCGTACGGCGGCGACTTCGGCGAGGTGCCCCACGACGGCGCCTTCATCGCGGACGGCGTCGTCTTCCCGGACCGGACGCCCAAGCCGGTGCTGTACGAGCACCGCGAGATCGCGGCACCGGTGCGGCTGGAGTGCCTCCGGCACGAGGGGCCGGTGATCCGCAACCACCAGCACTTCCGTGGCCTGGACTGGCTGGCCGCCGAGTGGCAGCTGTCCCTCGCGGACGGCCGGACGCTGAGCGCACCGGCCGACCTCCCCGAGCTGCGGCCGGGTGAGACGGCGGCGGTGCCCTTGCCGTTCGAGCTGCCCGAGGACGCGGACGAGGCCTGGCTGACGCTGCGGGTGACGACCGCGCGGGACGAGCCGTGGGCGCCGCGCGGCACCGTCGTGTGCCTGCCCCAGGTACGGCTCCGGGCGGCCCGCGTGCGGCGGAACCTTCCGGTGGCCGACCGGACCGTCGAGGTCGACACGGACGGGCTGCTGGTCCACCCCCTGCTGCTCGCCGCCCCCACGCTGTCGCTGTGGCGGGCGCCCACCGACAACGACGAGCTGGGCGGCATGGCGGACCGCTGGCGGGAGTGGGGGCTCACCGCGCCCGCCCGCCGGCTGGTCGCCGTGCGCCGGGCGGGCGCGAGCGTCGGCGTGCTCGCCGAGTACGTCTGCGAGGCCGGCGTCGTCCGGCACGAGCAGGTGTTCACGGCCGTCGAGGGCGGGATCCACGTCGAGGAGTCGGCGCAGCTGCCCGCGACGCTGGACGACGTGGCCCGGGTCGGGTCGGTGTTCGAGACGGTGGCCGGGCTGAACCTGCTGGAATGGTTCGGGCAGGGGCCCTGGGAGTCGTATCCGGACCGCAGCGCGGGCGCGCCGGTCGGCCATCACGCACTCCCCGTGGACGAGTTGTTCACCCCGTATCTGCGACCGCAGGAGAGCGGCGGCCGGCACGGCGTACGGCAGTTCAGGCTGTCGGCGCCGGACGCCACCGGCCTCGCGGTGGAGCTGGGGCGGCCCAGCCAGATCTCCGTCACCCGCCACCGTGCCGCGGACCTCGCCGCGGCCTCCCACCACGACGAACTCGTCCCGCGGGACGGCTGCGTCGTGCACATCGACGCCGCCCACCGCGGCCTGGGCACCGCCTCGTGCGGGCCCGACACCGCGCCGGAGTACCTCGTCCCGACCGGCACCCACCGCTGGGGCTGGACCCTGCGCGTGCTCTGACCCGCCGGTCACGCACGCGCCGGGCGACGGTGACCCGTGGACGGACACGTGGTTCTCTTCGAACCCCGCCTTCGTGGATGTGACAGGAGCCCGGAGCGTCAACTGAGCCCCTTCACCGCCTTGTTGACCGCTTGACCGCCTTCACGGCCAGCGCGCCTCCACCGCGGGCGCGCCGAGCTGGGCGGAGACGGGCACGTCGTCCACGGACCCCCTGGGCGGCGGCCGGGGGCTCGCCTCCCGGGCGGACGGCTCGCTGCGACGACCGCCGTCGCCAGGATCCAGCCGGTCTCTGCCGGCGTCAGGTCGTTGGTCTCACCCACGCGGGGACTTCGACGTGCCGCGTTCGACCTGTCAATCGCCGTGCCGAGCAGGCCATGCCGCCCCGATGCCGGCTCGTGCCGCCCGGCGGGCGCCCGGCCACCCCTCCGACTTCGTCGACTCGAACCCGTCGCGGAAATCTTCGGCCGACGCCCGAGCGGTCCGCCTTCATCACTTGAACTCCCCTGCCCCGCAACCACTTTCTCGGTTGCACCTCTTGACGGCCGCGGTGCCCGGGAGCACATTGTCCGCGCACCCCTTGTCTGAGAGCGCTCTCAAACACCCCTCACGGGTGCTCTCGGACAGGGCCTGCGCGGATACCGACTCCCGTACCGAGAGGCACCCCATGAGCGAAACCTCCGGCACTCCCCGCAGACGCGGGCCCTACCGGCGGGCCCTCCTCGCCGTCCTGAGCACGCTGGGCCTCGCCGCGCTCGCCGCCACGACGGTGACACCGAGCGCGACCGCCGCCGCGCCGCCGCCCCCGTCGGGCTGGACGCGGGTCTTCGTCGACGACTTCGACGGGGCCGCCGGCTCCGGCGTCAACACAACCAACTGGCAGTACGCGACCGGGAAGGGCTACCCGGGCGGCCCCACCAACTGGGGCACCGGCGAAATCGAGACGATGACGTCCAGCACCAGCAACGTCTCCCTGGACGGCAGCGGCAACCTCCGCATCACCCCGCGCCGCGACGCCGCCGGCAACTGGACGTCGGGCCGCATCGAGACCAACCGCACCGACTTCCAGCCCCCGGCCGGCGGCACCCTGCGCGTCGAGGCGCGCATCCAGATGCCCAACGTGACCGGCGCCGCCGCCCGCGGCTACTGGCCCGCCTTCTGGATGCTGGGCGCGCCGTTCCGCGGCAACTACTGGAACTGGCCGGGCGTCGGAGAACTGGACATCCTGGAGAACGTCCAGGGCCTCAACACCGTCTGGTCGACGATGCACTGCGGCACCTCACCCGGCGGCCCGTGCAACGAGACCACCGGCATCGGCGGTTCGGCGCCCTGCCCCGGCTCCACCTGCCAGTCCGGCTTCCACACGTACCGCATGGAGTGGGACCGCTCGAACAGCGTCGAGGAGATCCGCTTCTACGTCGACAGCACGCACTTCCACACCGTGCGGGAGAACCAGGTCGACGCGACCACCTGGACGAACGCCACGGACCACGGCTTCTTCATCATCCTCAACGTGGCGATGGGCGGCGGCTTCGTGGACGCGTTCGGCGGCGGCCCGGACGCGGCCACGGTGCCGGGTCACCCGATGGTCGTCGACTACGTCCAGGTGCTGTCGTCCCAGGGGGGCGGTACCACGCCCCCTCCGACCGGCAACCGGGACGCCTACGGCACCATCCAGGCCGAGTCCCACGACGGGCAGTCCGGCACGATGACCGAAGGGACCTCCGACACGGGCGGCGGCCAGAACATCGGCGCGCTGGCAGGCGGTGACTGGGCGCTGTACCGGGGCGTCGACTTCGGTTCCGCACCGGCCAGGCAGTTCAGCGCCCGGGTCGCGAGCGGCGCCGGACCGGGCGTGAGCGGGCTGGTCGAGGTGCGCCTGGACAGCCGTACCAGTGCGCCCGTCGGCAGCTTCGCGGTCGGCAACACCGGCGGCTGGCAGTCGTGGCGCACGATCCCCGCCAACATCTCGTCGGTGACGGGCACCCACGACGTCTACCTGACCTTCACCAGCGGCCAGCCGGCCGACTTCGTGAACGTGAACTGGTTCACCTTCGGCCGCTGAGCGGCCGTTCCACCCCGGGCGGGGGGGCGCCCCGCGCGGGGGCCCCCGCCCCGGGGGGCGGGGGGGGGGGGGTTTGTTGGGGGGCCGGGGGGGCCCCCGC
>NZ_JBFBJT010000101.1:0-26015 GCF_040686175.1 Streptomyces sp. NPDC086077
CTTCACGCGCCCGCGCGCGCAGCGCCTCCTGGGCCGCGTGCCGGTCGCGGCCCGCGAACAGCGCGCGGGACAGCGCGAGCGCCGTGCGCCGCTCCTGGGGCGAGAGGTAGCGGTTGCGGCTGGACAGGGCCAGGCCGTCGTCCTCGCGCACGGTCGGTACGCCGACGATCTCGACGCCGAAGTTCAGATCGCGCGCCATCCGGCGGATCAGGGCGAGCTGCTGGGCGTCCTTCTGCCCGAAGAACGCCACGTCGGGGCGGGTGAGGTGGAGCAGCTTGCCGACGACCGTGAGCATGCCGTCGAAGTGGCCGGGCCGGGAGGCGCCCTCGAGGCGTTCCCCCATGGCGCCCGCGCTGATGCGGACCTGGGGTTCGCCGCCGGGGTAGACCTCGTCCACGGCGGGGGCGAACACGACGTCCGCGCCGGCCTCCTCGGCGACCTTGAGGTCGGCCTCCAGGGTGCGCGGGTAGCGGTCGAGGTCCTCGCCCTTGCCGAACTGCAACGGGTTGACGAAGACCGTGACGACGACGAAGCCGTCCGGACCGACGTGCCCGCGCGCGGTGCGCACGAGGGTGGCGTGGCCGTCGTGCAGGGCGCCCATCGTCATCACCGCCGCGGTGCGACCGGGCACGGCGTGGTGTGCGCGCACCCGCGCCAGGTCGTCCGGCGTGGGGACGAGTTCGAAGCTCCGGCGGCTCATCGGTCTTCCCCGTTCTCGGGCAGGGTCGTGTCCGCGGCGAGTACCCCGAGCAGGTCCTGTGCGAGTTCCGGCTTCAGCAACCCGTGCGCGAGCGCGCGGTCGGCGGTGGCGCGCGCCATCGCCAGGTAGCCGGCGACGGCCTGCGGGGCGTGCCGGCGCAGCTCCGTGACGTGCGCGGCCACCGTGCCGGCGTCCCCACGCGCGACGGGGCCGGTCAGCGCCGCGTCACCGGAGCGCAGGGCGTTGTCCAGGGCGGCACCGAGCAGCGGGCCGAGCATCCGGTCGGGGGCCTCGACGCCGGCGGCGCGCAGCAGCTCCATGGACTGGGCGACCAGCGTGACCAGGTGGTTGGCGCCCAGGGCGAGCGCCGCGTGGTAGAGCGGGCGGTTCTCCTCGGCGATCCACTCGGGCTCGCCGCCCATCTCGATGACGAGCGCCTCGGCGGCCAGCCGCAGTTCTTCGGGGGCGGTGACCCCGAAGGAGCACCCTGCGAGGCGCTGGACGTCCACCGGCGTCCCCGTGAACGTCATCGCGGGGTGCAGGGCCAACGGCAGCCCTCCGGCCCGCAGAGCGGGCTCCAGGACGTTCGCGCCGTACCGCCCGGAGGTGTGCACGAGCAGCTGCCCCGGCCGTACCGCCCCGGTGCCTGCGAGGCCGTCCACGAGGCCGGGCAGGGTGTCGTCGGGGACGGTCAGCAGGACCAGGTCGGCACGCTCCAGCACCTCGGCGGGCGGGACCACCGGTACGTCGGGCAGCAGCAGCGCGGCCCGCCTTCTGGAGGCGTCGGAGACCGCCGAGACGGCCACCGGGCGGTGCCCGGCGAGCTGGAGGGACGCGGCGAGTGCGGGGCCCACCCGGCCGGCGCCGACGACGCCGACGGTGAGCCGCGCGGGGCGGTCCCTGGGGTCTGGCTGTTGGCTTGTACTCACGCGACGGCGGCCTTCCCGTTCCAGTCCGCTCCGGGTACCGGACGATTTCTCGTCATGTTAACGCGATTGGTTCGAGCGGCGTTCGGTTGTCCACAGGCTGTGGGTTGTGAAATCCGGTACTCACCGTGAACCCGGCCCGGCATGATCGCGGCATGGCTGAGACGGCGAAGCAAGCCCCGGATGATTCGGTCGAGGAACGGCGCAAACGGCACTTGGAGCGGCGCAGGACGGCATACCGGAGCGCACGGCGGGTGCTCGCGCGCTCGAGCGTGCTCGGGACTCTGCGGGAGCGTTTGGCGCTGCTGGAGACCGTCGAGGAGCTGTACGACCTGGACGAATCGGCGGACATGTACGGCAACGGCATCGTGGAGGCCTTGGAGGCGAAGGTCGCCGGGTTGCTCGGCACGGAGGCCGCCGCGTTCTTCCCGACCGGCACGATGGCCCAGCAGGTGGCCCTGCGCTGCTGGGCCGGCCGCACCGGGAACCCGACCGTCGCACTGCATCCGCTGGCCCACCCCGCAGTGCACGAGCGCGATGCGTTCGCACAGGTCAGCGGCCTCCGCCCCGTTCATGTGCACAGAGAGCCACGGCTGCCGACCGCCGCAGAGATCCGGGAGTTCGAGGAGCCCTTCGGTGCACTGATGCTGGAGCTGCCGCTGCGGGACGCCGGTTTCGTCCTGCCTTCCTGGGAAGGGCTCAGCGAGGTGGTGAAGGAGGCGCGGGAGCGCGACGCGGTGGTGCACTTCGACGGCGCGCGCCTGTGGGAGACCACCGTCCATTTCGGCCGCCCCCTGCACGAGATCGCCGGCCTGGCGGACAGCGTGTACGTGTCGTTCTACAAGTCCCTCGACGGCTTCGGTGGCGCGGCGCTCGCGGGCCCCGGGGCCCTGGTGGAGGAGGCGAAGGCCTGGCGGCACCGGTACGGCGGTCAGGTGTTCCAGCAGTTCCCGACCGTGCTGTCGGCGCTCGCCGGGCTGGAGCGTGAGCTGCCCCGGCTCCCCGACTACGTGCGGCACGCGCGCGTGGTGGCCGCCGCGTTGCGGGAGGGGTTCACGGCGGCCGGCGTGCCCTGGGCGCGCGTCCACCCCGATGAGCCCCACACCAACGAGTTCCAGGTATGGGTGCCCTACGACCCCGATGCCGCCGCCGAGGCGGCGGTGCGGCAGGCGGAGGAGACCGGGACCCTGCTCTTCGGCCGCTCGTGGGACGGCCCCGGCCCGGGCCTCGCGGTCACGGAGGTCGACGTTCGGGCCGCGGGCCTGGAATGGACGGCGGACGAGGTGAGGGCGGCGGTCGCCGAGTTCGTCGCCCGGCTGCCGTAGGGGTCAGCATGTGGGCGGCGGTCGCCCGGCGGTCAGCCTGTGACCCCACGCCCAGGGTGGAGCCACCGGCCCAGGGCGTGCCGTGTCCGCCCCCGCGGCGGCCGTCCGGCGAGCACCGCGCGGAAGTCCTCTTCGGGACGTGGTCACCGGACGGTTCGCGATCCGGAAGGCTCCGCGGCGGCCCCGGGGTGTGCCCAGGCTGCGTCGCACCGGACGCCGACGTCGCGCGGATTGACGCCGGTCGTCAATCGGGGGCGGCGTTGTCGGTGCCCGGGTGCACCATGGCGTCATGAGTGTGAGCATCGACATCGCGGGGCTGCGGCCGGAGAGGGTCGCCGTCGTGCCCTCACCCCTCACCGAGCTCGGCATGGCGCTGCACGCGCTGTCCGAGCCGGGGCACCATCCCGGCCTCCAGGGCTGGGCGACCGGCGTGACCGCCGGCCTCGACCCGCATCTGGCCGACCGGATGTGCGAGGCCGACTTCCTGTGGCGGACGACGTTCTCGGACGTCTTCATGCCGTTCGCGGGCGTCCCGGGCCGCGGCACCCTGCCCGGGGCGACGCTCGCCGAGGACATCGACCTGCTGGACAAGCTGTCGGACGAGCAGTTCGCGGACTCGGCGCTGGAGTTCACCTGCGCGCCCGACTACGACATGCCGGGCCCCGGTGTCCTGTCCGACCCGGCGCTGCGCCGCCGCGCGCTGGAGCTGGCGGAGTCACGCGGTCCGCGGCAGGTGCGGTTCACCAGGCGTCTCCTCGACGACCCGCCACGCGTGCGTGCCTGGCTGCGCCAGTTCCTGGAGGAGTGCGACGAGGCGTTCTTCGGCGACGTCTGGGCCAGGGTGCGCCACCCGCTCGCCGCGGACGCGCGGCACAAGACGGATCTGCTGCGGCGCAAGGGCCTCGGCGAGGCGCTGGCCGCCGTGTCCTCTGCCGTGACGCTGGACGAGGACGGCGCCCGGATCATCGTGGACAAGCTGTCCGAGGGGCGTACGACGACCGCCGGCGGCGGTCTGCTGCTGGTGCCGACGAGCCTCGGCCGGCCCCACCTGATGGTGCTGCACCGGTACGGCTGGCAGCCGGTCCTGCACTACCCGGTGGGCTCGCCGGAGCCGGCCTCGCCGCCGTCGGTCGAGCAGCTCACCCTGCGGATGACGGCCCTGTCCCACCCGCTGCGGATGCGTATCTGCCGCCATCTGGCCCGCAGCGCCTTCACCACCGGCGAGCTGGCCACGGCGCACGGCGTGACCGCGCCGGAGATATCCCGGCACCTGGGCGTGCTGAAGAAGGCGGGCCTGATCACCACGCGCCGCCGCGGCCGGTACGTCCTGCACCAGCTGGACGTGACAGTGGTGGCGCGGCTCGGCAGCGACTTCCTGGAGGGGATCCTCCGGTAGCCGTTCGCGACCCCGTACAGCCGTGCCCGGCCCCTTGCCGGGTCGCGTCAGTCGAACCGGATGTGCCGGATACCCACCCGCGCCTGCCGCAGCCGGGTGCGCAGCGGCCCCTCGTCGTTGGGCCGCAGGGTCAGCCCGGCGAGGACGGCGATCCGGTCCGCCGTCTTCGGCACGGTCGTGTGGTCGGTCCACAGATGCTCGGCGAACTCCGGCTCCCGCAGCCGTTCCAGGCAGTGGTCGAGCTGCCGTACCGCCCAACTCTCGCCGCGAGGTCCGGCGTTCCTCCCGGCGACATGCTGAAGCTGGTGCCCGAGCCCTCGCTCCCGCAACCGCTTCAGCACGGTCTCGCGTTCGGCGAGGAGTGTGAAGTGCCGTACGTCGTGACCGAGTTCACGCAGGCGTCCGACGGTCTCCCCGAAGTGACCCGCGTCGGTGACCGTCATCGGGGCGACGACGACACCGTCGTGCCGCGTGAGGGCGAGGTCGAGGACCTCGACGACGCCCTGCCGCCAGGAGACCAGGTCCTGGAAGTCGCCCCGCAGTGCCGGCGGGAGCATGCGGCGCAGACCGAAGCCCACGTGCTCCGGGTCGCAGAGGACGCTGCCGGGCAGCCGGCGCTGTATCTCGTGTGCGGTCTGTGTCTTGCCGCCCCCGAAGGGGCCGTTGATCCACAGGAGCATGCGCAGACCCTACCGACGCCCGCGCGCCCCGGGCAGCCGTGGCCGGTCAGCCGTGGCCGCCGGCCCGTACGAGCCCCGTCTCGTACGCCAGGACGACCACCTGCACCCGGTCCCGCAGCCCCAGCTTGGTGAGGATGCGGCCCACGTGCGTCTTGACGGTCGCCTCGGACAGCACCAGCCGGGCCGCGATCTCACCGTTGGACAACCCCTGGGCGACCAGCACCATCACCTCGCGCTCCCGGTCGGTGAGCCGCTCCAGCTCCTTGTGCCGGGGCTCCTTGCCGGCGCTGGGCAGCATCGGCGCGAACCGGTCCAGCAGGCGCCGGGTGGTCGACGGGGCCACCACGGCGTCGCCACTGTGCACGGATCGGATGGCGGCGAGCAGTTCGCCGGGCGGCACGTCCTTGAGCATGAAGCCGGAGGCGCCCGCCTTCAGCCCGGAGAAGGCGTACTCGTCCAGGTCGAAGGTGGTCAGAATGAGCACCTTCGGCGGGTTCGGGTCCGCGCAGATCCGGCGGGTGGCCTCCACGCCGTCCAGCTTGGGCATGCGCACGTCCATCAGCACCACGTCGACCTCGGTCGCGCGCAGCACCTGGAGGGCCTCGACGCCGTCGCCCGCCTCGGCCACGACCTCCATGTCCGGTTGCGCGGCGAGCACCATCCGGAACCCGGTGCGCAGCAGCACCTGGTCGTCGACGAGCATCACGCGGATCGTCATGGGGTCCTCTTCCGTGTCCATCTCGAAGGTCGTCGGGTGCGAAGTCGTTCGGGGGCGTGACAGGTGTCAACGGGCGGCGTGCGGATGCGTCAATGCGCCGGTTTGAGCGGCAGCAGCGCACTGATGCGGAATCCTCCGCCGGGGCGGGGGCCCGCGTCCAGGGTGCCGCCGACCATGCCGACGCGCTCGCGCATGCCGATCAGGCCGTGGCCCTGTCCGTCGAGGCCGCCGTCCTCGTACAGCTCGTGCGGGGCGCCCTTGCCGTCGTCCTCGATGAGCAGGCCGAGGCCGTCGTCGAAGTAGACGAGGCGCACGCTGGCGCCCGCGTTCGGCCCGCCGTGCTTGCGCGTGTTGGTGAGCGCCTCCTGCACGATGCGGTAGGCGGTCAGCTCGACGCCACTGGGCAGCGGGCGCGGCGTGCCCTCGATCTTGAAGTCGACGGGCAGTCCGGAGGCCCGGCACTGCTCGACCAGGTCCTCGATCTGCTCCACGTCGGGCTGCGGGACGTACTCCCCGCCCTCCTGGTGCTCGCCGGTGCGCAGCACGCCGAGCAGGCGGCGCATCTCGGCGAGGGCCTGGCGGCCGGTGGAGGAGATGGTCTCCAGGGCCTTCTTCGCCTGGTCGGGCGCGGCGTCGAGAACGTAGGCGGCACCGTCGGCCTGCACCACCATGACGGACACGTTGTGCGCGACCACGTCGTGCAGCTCGCGCGCGATCCGGGCGCGTTCGGCGGCGACCGCGACCTTCGACTGCGCCTCGCGCTCCTTCTCCAGCCGGGCGGCGCGCTCCTCGAGCTGCGCGAAGTAGGCGCGGCGGGTGCGGATCGAGTCGCCGAGCACCCAGGCCAGGGCGAAGGGCACCGTCAGGAAGATCGCCAGCGCGATGTTGCCCGCGACGCTGGTCTGGGGCTCCGGCCAGCGGATCTGCGCCAGCGGTGCCGCGCACAGACCACCGGCCAGGGCGAACCGGGAGGCCCAGCGCTCCCCGGTCGCGGCCACGGTGTAGACGATCACCAGCATCGCGAAGTTCGCGGGCAGCCGCCCCACGTCCAGCGCCAGCTGCGCCACCCCCACGGCGGCCGCCAGCACCAGCATCTTCTCCGGCATGCGCCGGCGCAGCGCCAGCACCAGGCACAGCACCAGCGTGATCGGCACGACGAAGGCCGGTAGATCGCTCCGGCTGCTCTCCTCCGTGGTCGCCCCACCCGCGACCGAGATCCCGAACAGGACGAGGGCCCAGAAGCCGTCGACCCATGTCGGGTGTCGGCGGAGGAAGTCGTAGAGGCGCTGCACGTAACCCAGCGTAGGGAAGCGTGGTGCCCGCGGGAGTCAACCGGAGGACCGATCCGGACGCGATACGTGTACTCCGCAAGGTGGAGGTTCCGCTCTCCTGTGCGCCTAGCCTTGCCCTGTGAACAGGGGTGCGACGGGCGACACGGCGGACGGCGGATGGTTCGAGGGGCGGCAGTGGCGGGGGTGGCGCGCGGCCATGGAGGCGGCGCTGTACGGCCCCGACGGCTTCTACCGCAGGCCCGAGGGACCGGCAGGGCACTTCCGTACGTCCGTGCACGCGTCGCCGCTGTTCGCCGGGGCGGTGGCACGGCTGCTGAGCCGGGTCGACGAGGCGCTGGGCCGCCCGGCCTGCCTCGACTTCGTCGACATGGCGGCGGGCCGGGGCGAACTGGTCACCGGGGTGCTGGCCGCGCTGCCCGCCGAGCTGGCCGCCCGCACGCGCGCGTACGCCGTGGAGATCGCCGGCCGCCGCCCGGCCGGTCTCGATCACCGCATCGAGTGGCGCTCCGAGTGCCCCGAGGGCGTCTCGGGGCTGCTGTTCGCCAACGAGTGGCTGGACAACGTGCCCGTGGAGGTCGCCGAGGCCGACTCCTCGGGGGTGTGGCGGCTGGTGCTCGTACGGGAGGACGGCACCGAGCGGCTCGGGGAGCCGGTGTCCGGGGCGGCAGCCGAGTGGCTCGCGCGCTGGTGGCCGGGGCCGGCCGAGGAAGGGCTGCGGGCGGAGATCGGGCTGCCGCGGGACACGGCGTGGGCATCGGTCCTCACGCGCGTCGGGCGGGGGCTGGCGGTCGCCGTGGACTACGCGCACACGGTGGACGCGCGCCCGCCCTTCGGCACCCTCACCGGCTTCCGCGAGGGACGCGGGACGACGCCCGTGCCGGACGGGTCGTGCGACATCACGGCACATGTCGCGCTGGACGCGTGCACGCTCCCCGGGGGACGCACACTGACCCAGCGCGACGCCCTGCGCGCCTTGGGGGTGGCAGGCGCACGGCCTCCGATCACGCTGGCCAGCACCGACCCCGCGGCCTATCTGCGTGCCCTCACGGTCGCCGGCGAGGCCGCCGAGCTGACGGCGCCGGGCGGGCTCGGCGACTTCGGGTGGCTGGTGCAGCCGGTCGGGATCCGGGACCCGCTCACCGACTGAACCCGCTCACCGGCCGGACCCGCTCACCGATGACCCGTTCACCGGCTGAGCTGCAAGCCGGAGCGCGCCGGCCGCCTACTTGTCGATGTCCCCCACGACGAAGAACATCGACCCCAGGATCGCCACCATGTCCGCCACCAGCGTCCCCGGCAGCAGCTCGGTCAGCGCCTGGATGTTGTTGAAGGAGGCCGAGCGCAGCTTGAGCCGGTACGGCGTCTTGTCGCCCTTGCTGACCAGGTAGTAGCCGTTGATCCCGAGCGGGTTCTCGGTCCACGCGTAGGTGTGCCCTTCGGGCGCCTTCAGCACCTTGGGGAGCCGCTGGTTGATCGGGCCCGGCGGCAGCTCGGCGATCCGGTCGAGGCAGGCGTCGGCGAGGTCGAGCGCGTTGTGCGTCTGCTCCAGCAGACACTCGAACCGGGCCAGACAGTCGCCCTCGGAGCGCGTCACGACCTTGAGGGTGTCCTGGAGCTCCCCGTAGGCGAGATAGGGCTCGTCACGGCGCAGGTCGAAGTCGACGCCCGAGCCGCGCGCGATCGGGCCGCTCACGCCGTACGCGTGGACGGCCTCCGGCGTGAGGTTCCCGACGTCGCGCGTGCGGCCGCGGAAGATCTCGTTGCCGAGGACCAGGTCGTCGAAGCGGTCCATGCGCGAGCGCACCCCCGTGACCGCGGTACGCGCGCGTGCGGTCCAGCCGGCCGGCACATCCTCCTTGAGGCCGCCGACGCGGTTGAACATGTAGTGCATCCGCCCGCCGGAGACCTCCTCCATGACGTTCTGCAGGACCTCGCGCTCCCGGAAGGCGTAGAAGACCGGCGTGATACCGCCCAGCTCCAGCGGGTACGAACCGAGGAACATCAGGTGGTTGAGCACCCGGTTGAGCTCCGCCAGCAGCGTGCGCGTCCACACCGCGCGCGCGGGCACCTCCATGCCGAGCATGCGCTCCACGGCGAGGACGACGCCCAGCTCGTTGGAGAAGGCCGACAGCCAGTCGTGACGGTTGGCCAGCATGATGATCTGACGGTAGTCCCGCGCCTCGAACAGCTTCTCCGCACCCCGGTGCATGTAGCCGACCACCGGCTCCGCGCTCGTGATGCGCTCACCGTCGAGGAGCAGCCGCAGGCGCAGCACGCCGTGCGTGGACGGATGCTGCGGACCGATGTTGAGCACCATGTCGGTGCTCTCCGCGGCGCCGCCGATTCCGACCGTGGTCTCCGTCGTAGGAGTCATGGACACAGTCTGTCCTACGTAGGCTGGCCGTATGGAGACGGGGAGCCCTGAGGGCGGCGCGGCGGCAGGTCCGGAGGGCGGCGGGTCGATGCGCCCCGCGGACGGCGGGACAATGCCCTCCGCGGACGGCGGGACGGCCGCCTGCGCGGACGGCGGGACGGCGGCTCCTGGGCGGGTGGTGACGGCGGAGGGCGAACCGGCCTGGACGGCGCTGCCGCCCGGTCTGCTACGCATGCGACGGCTGTTGCTCGTGGTGTGGATGGGACTGGTGACGCTGGCCACGGGCCTGCTGCCGGGATTGCTGGCAGGTCCCGCGTGGGCCGCCTTCGCCCTGCTGCCGCTGGCACTCATGGTGTGGGGCTGGTGGCTGACCGGGCGCAACTGGCGCTCCTGGCGGTACGCCGAGCGCGCCGACGACATGCTGATCAGCCGGGGCGTGCTGTGGCACACCGTGACGGTGGTGCCGTACGGGCGGATGCAGCTGGTCGAGGTGACCTCCGGTCCTGTCGAGCGGCACTTCGGGCTGGCCAGTGTCCAGCTCCACACGGCCGCCGCCGCGACCGACGCGACCATCCCCGGCCTCGACCCGGACGAGGCGGAACGGCTGCGTGACCGGCTCACCGAACTGGGCCAGGCACGATCGGCGGGGCTGTGACGACGCCGGGCACCGCGGGCACCGACGAGCCGGGCACCGACGGCGAGGTGCGCGACGAAGTGACCGTGACCGAGCGGCGGCTGCACCCGGTGACGCCGTTCCGGCGGGCGTGGGCGCCGGTCGCCGTGCTCATCGGGTGGGCGCTGCACGACCCGGACGGGGCGCACCGCCAGCTGAGCCGGCTGACGACGACCACGATCCTGATAGCCGTCGCCGTCGTCGTACCGGCCGCCGCGCTGTACGGCTTCCTCAGCTGGTGGTTCACGCACTTCGCGGTGACCGGTACGGAACTGCGTATCCGCACCGGCCTGCTGTTCCGGCGCACCGCGCACATCCGCCTGGAGCGCATCCAGGCCGTCGACGTCACCAGACCGCTCCTCGCGCGCGTGGCGGGCGTCGCCAAACTCAGACTCGACGTCATAGGCGCCGACAAGAAGGACGAGCTCGCCTATCTGGGCGAGGCGGACGCACGCGCGCTGCGGGCCGAACTCCTCGCGCGTGCCGCCGGTTTCGCCCCCGAGACCGCCCACGAGGTGGGCGAGGCGCCGGAGCAGCGGCTGCTGAACGTGCCGGGTGGCGTGCTGGCCGTCTCGCTGCTGCTGACCGGCGCCACCTGGGCCACGCTGGCCGGCGCGGTCGTCGTACCGACCGTGCTGTGGTTCGTCACCCACAACCTGTGGACGGTGGTCGCCACCGCGGTGCCGCTGATCGGCGCGGCGGGCGCGAGCAGCGTGGGCAGGTTCGTCGCCGAGTACGACTGGACGGTGGCCGAGTCGCCGGACGGCATCCGGATCGACCGCGGGCTCCTCGACCGCGCGCACGAGACGGTGCCGCCAGGACGGGTGCAGACCGTGCGGATCGTGGAGCCGTTGCTGTGGCGGCGGCGCGGCTGGGTGCGGGTGGAGCTGGACGTGGCCGGCTCGTCCAACTCCCTGCTGCTGCCGGTCGCCCCGCGCGAGATCGCGGAGTCCCTCGTCACGCGCGTGCTGCCCGGCGTGACCGTACCGCCCGCCTCGTCCCTGTCCCGCCCGCCCCGGCACGCGGGCCGGTGCGTGCCGCTGTGGTGGCGCGGCTACGGCTACACCGTCACGGACACGGTGTTCGTGGCCCGGCACGGACTGCTCCGGCGCACCCTCGCGCTCGTACCGCACGCCAAGGCGCAGAGCGTCCGTCAGGAGCAAGGCCCCTGGATGCGGCTCTGGCGGCTCGCGGACGTCCACGTGGACACCGGCGCCAACAAGATCGTGACGGCCCGGCTGCGGGACGCCGAGGAGGCCGCGGAGCTGCTGCGCGCCCAGGCGGAGCGGTCACGGACGGGGCGCAAGGACGCGCGGCCGGACCGGTGGATGGCATGAGAACGCCGTGCTCGGGGCCGGCGCGCCCGGCACGGCGTTCCGGTGGAGCTGTCCGAAACGCCGCCGTTCGAACGGGGCTTCGGCTGAGCGGGCTCAGGAAGCCGCGCTGCGCAGCCCCTGCATGTCGATCTGCTCGGTCTCGTCGTGCGCCGTCAGGTCGATCACCTGGCCGACGCCGCGCGACTCCGCGGTGGCGGGCTTGAACTCCCCCTCCGCCTCGGCCTTGTGCAGATCGAGCGCCTCCTGGCCGACCACGTCGGCGAGATCCTCGTTCTGCACGGCCTCCAGCGCGGCGGACGCCTCGCCCTTCGTACCGAAGAAGTCGAACCCGCCCTCGACCCTGGGCCGGCGCACCGGCGTGGAAGCGGGCACCACGGCCACCGCGGTGGGCACGGTGTAGTGGCCGGAGGGCTGCTGCAGGGGGCCCCGGGGAGTGGTGGCGGCCGCGTGCTCGTGCGCGTCGGCCGCCTCGGTCTTCCCCCGCGCCTCGTCCTCCTGCGCGGCCTCCGCCCCGGCACCGCGCTCCGCGTCGGCCGGCACGGGCTCCTTGACGGACGCCTCCGTCCCGTCGGCCGGGTCCTGTTCGGGCTCCGCCTTCCGGTCGGCGTCGAAGCGGACCAGCGCGGCCTGCGCCCGCAGGAACAGCCGGGAGCCCTCCGGGGAGAACAGCTTCGCACCCTCGGGCTTCTCCTCGACGGCCGTCTCTGCGGTGGTGCCGTCGGCGATGTCCTCCGTGGAGTCGGCGGTGCCGTCGGCCTCAGCGGAGGCGTCAGTGGAGGCCTCGTTGGAAGCCTCGGAGGCCTCGGGCGAAACCTCGTCGGAAGCCCCGGCGGCACCCTCGGTCCCGACCTCGGCGGCGTCCTGCGCCACCGCCCCGGGCGGCAGCGCACGCGTGGGAACCGCGGCCTCGATCTCCAGCTGGCGGCGGCCCTCCAGGGCGCTCGCCCGCTCGGTCTCGGCGTTGGCGTACCGGCGCAGCAGCGCCGCGTGCTCGTTGCGCAGGCCGGCCAGTTCGGTGCGCTTGGCCCGGAGGCGCTGTTCGAGCTTGCCGCGCAGCTCGCGCGACTCCTCCAGGTCGCTCTCCAGTTCGGCGACGCGCTCCTCGTGCCGCCACTCGTCGCTCGCCCGCGCGCGGGTGAGGTCGGCCACCTGTTTGCCGGCCTGGATGTCCCAACGGCGCATGACGACCGCGCCGGCGGCAGCCGTCACCGCGGCGGCGGCAGCCAGCCCACGGAGCAGCGTCTGTTCCGTGAACACCCAGGGCCCGAGAGCGCAGACGAGGGAGACGCCTGCGATCGCCGACGGCGGCAGCAGCCTGTGCAGAGGCGGTGAATGGCGGTGACGTCCACGTGGCATGGCCAGAAACTTACCGCGCGTAGGCGAATCATGGTGCCCCCGGCGGTAAAAACACAGCCACCACACGGCCTTGAATCGGTGCCACCCCGTCTCCCGGAGCCCGCCGCCCCGCGGCGGGGCACGGCACCACCCCGTGAGCCCGGACCACAGCGACCCCGTGGCCTTTGCAACGGCTTCGCGAAGCGGAGTGAACCTCCCTCTCCGTCCCGCCGTCCTAGAGGGCGCAATGTCGCCGGATGCCCGAATCGGCACCCGGATTCCAACTCTCGCGCAGAACTACGGGATGCGATGTCTGGCAGGGAAGTCGGGGAACACCGGGAAGAAGGGGAAATGCCGTGGCGGCGCCGCCCGCGCGGGCCACGCTCCGAGGCCGTTCCCGTTCTCGCCGGCGGGGCCTGCGCCCTCGTCGGCCTCGTGGACATCGCCGCGGGGGTCTTCCCGCGCTTGCGGCACAGCCATACGCACGCGCTCGCCGAGGTGCTGCCCGGCTCGCCCGGCCACCTCGCGCTGCGCCGCGACAGGGCCGTCGTCTTCTCCCCCAGTGGCAAGGCGGCGGTGACGTACCGCGTGGTCTCCGGGGTGATGCTCGCCGGCGGCGACCCCATCGGTGACGTGGAGGCCTGGCCCGGGGCCATCGAGCGGTTCATGGACGAGGCACGCGCGCATGCGTGGACACCCGCCGTCATGGGCTGTTCCGAGACGGGCGGCGAGGTGTGGATCCGCGAGACCGGACTCGACGCCCTCGAACGGGGTGACGAGGCGGTGGTGGAGGTCGCGGACTTCTCCCTCGCCGGTCGCGCGATGCGCAACGTGCGGCAGATGGTCAGGCGCATCGAACGTGCCGGATACGAAACCCGGGTACGACACGTCCGTGACCTCGGCGAGGCCGAGCGGGACCGGATCCGCCGCGCCGCCGGGGACTGGCGCGGCACCGACGGCGAACGGGGCTTCTCCATGGCGCCCGGCCGCGTCGGCGGCCCCGCCGACGGCGACTGCCTCGTGGCCACCGCCCACAGGACGGACGCCGAGCCGGGTCCGTACGGCGATCTGAAGGCGGTCCTGCACTTCGTGCCCTGGGGGGCGGACGGCGTCTCGCTGGACCTGGTGCGCCGGGACCGCTCGGCGGACCCGGGCATGAGCCAACTGCTCGTCGTGGCCGCGCTGCTGGCGGCGCCGAAGCTCGGCATCGCGCGCGTGTCGCTGAACCTCGCGATGTTCCGCACGGCGCCGGCACGCGGCGAGAAGACCGGCGCCAGCCCGGTGCCGCGCGCCTGGCGCGGGCTGCTGGTCTTCCTCTCCCGCTGGTTCCAGACCGAGTCCCTGTACCGCTTCGGTGGGGAGTTCCAGCCGCGCTGGGAGTCCCGCCTCGTCGTCCACCGCGCCTTCGGGAAGCTGCAGCGCATCGGCCCGGCCGCCCCGCAGGCCGAGGGTTCCCTCCACCTCGGCCGTTCCCTGCCCCGCCGGCCGAGGCGCCCGGACACCGTCGCGCGCCCCTGAGCGCACGCCGTCGCCGAACGGGACATACGCCCGGCCTGACCCGGACAGGCCCGAGCGGGGACCCCGCCCTCTCCGGGCCTGACCCGGACAGGCCCGAGCGGGGACCCCGCCCTCTCCAGTCCTGGGGCCGCCGCTCGGTCCGCACCACCCGCCGGGCTCCCCACCAGGCCAGCCCAGGTGAGGAGCCCGGCCCCAACCTGGGCCTACGCTGAACGTATGAGCAATCACAGCGGGCGCGGGCGGATCGCGGGCCTTCCGGAATGGGACCGCTGCGCGGTCATGGGGGTCGTGAACGTCACCCCCGACTCCTTCTCCGACGGCGGCCGCTGGTTCGACACCACCGCCGCCGTCAAGCACGGCCTCGACCTCGTCACCGAGGGCGCCGACCTCGTCGATGTCGGCGGCGAGTCCACCCGCCCCGGCGCCACCCGGGTCGACGAGGCCGAGGAGCTCCGCCGCGTCGTCCCCGTCGTCCGCGGCCTCGCCTCCGAAGGCGTCACCGTCTCCGTCGACACCATGCGCGCGTCCGTCGCCGAACAGGCCCTCGCCGTCGGCGCCGCGCTCGTCAACGACGTCAGCGGCGGCCTCGCCGACCCCGCGATGATTCCCGTCGTGGCGCGGACCGGCGCCCCCTTCGTCGTCATGCACTGGCGCGGCTTCCTGGAGGGCGGCAACGTCAGGGGCGTGTACGACGACGTCGTCACCGAGGTCACCGACGAACTGCACGCGCGCGTGGAGGCCGTCCTGGAGGGCGGCGTCGCCCCCGACCGGATCGTGATCGATCCCGGTCTCGGCTTCTCCAAGGGGGCCGAGCACGACCTCACCCTGCTCGCCCACCTCGACCGCCTGCGCACCCTCGGCCACCCCCTGCTCGTCGCCGCGTCCCGCAAACGGTTCCTCGGCCGCGTACTGGCGGGCCCGGAGGGCGCCCCGCCTCCGGCACGGGAACGCGACGCCGCGACGGCCGCCGTGTCCGCGCTGGCGGCGCACGCGGGCGCGTGGGCCGTACGCGTCCACGAGGTGCGCGCCACCGCGGACGCGGTACGCGTCGCACGCGCCGTGGAAGGAGCCCGGTGACCGCCCCGCACACCGACGTCGAAGAGGTCGAACTCGCCAACACGGCCTTCTACGAGACGCTGGAGCGCGGCGACTTCGAGGAACTGTCCACGCTCTGGCTCACCCCTTCCGACCTGGGCGTCGACGAGACCTACCACGACCCGGCGGACAGCGGCGTGGTCTCCTGCGTGCACCCCGGCTGGCCGGTGCTCACCGGCCGCGGCGAGGTGCTCCGCTCGTACGCCCTGATCATGGCGAACACCGAGTACATCCAGTTCTTCCTGACCGACGTGCACGTCTCCGTCACCGGCGACACCGCCTTGGTGACCTGCACGGAGAACATCCTCAGCGGTGGCCCCGCCCCCGAGGACGGCGACGGCCCCGGACCCCTCGTCGGCCAGCTGGTGGTCGCCACCAACGTGTTCCGGCGCACACCCGACGGCTGGAAGCTCTGGTCGCACCACGCCTCGCCCGTACTGACCGAGAACGGGGAGGACGAGGAGGACGAGTCGACCGCCTGAGCGGGCAGGCGCCCGCCAGCGACCCGGCCGAACCGGACGGGGCCCGAAGGGACCAAGAAGTGGTTGGAATCACGAACCCGGGGTATGGGCGGCTACCAGCCCGTGAGCCGCCGGATTCCCCAGGGGAAACACACGATGAAACCTCCCGGCCCCCGCCGGGGCCCTGCCCCGTGTCCCGGGGCTGTCGGTGTCCGCAGGTAGATTCGTTCGAGGCCGGTGTGCCGCCCGCACACGTACGTACCGGTCGCACCCGACGATTGCAGGAGTGATTCGCGTGGATCGTGTCGCGCTGCGCGGCCTGAAGGCCCGCGGGCACCACGGTGTGTTCCCCAGGGAGCGCGAGGAGGGCCAGACCTTCATCGTGGACCTCGTCCTCGGCCTGGACACCCGGCCGGCCGCCGCCGACGACGACCTGGCGAAGACCGTGCACTACGGCGTCGTGGCCGAGGAGGTCGTGGCCGTCGTCGAGGGCGAGCCCGTCAACCTCATCGAGACGCTCGCCGAGCGCATCGCCCAGGCCTGTCTGAAGCACGAGGGGGTCCAGGAGGTCGAGGTCAACGTCCACAAACCGGACGCACCGATCACGGTCCCCTTCGACGACGTGACCGTCACCATCATCCGGAGCCGAGTATGACTGCCTCGTTCACCGAGGGTCACAGCGACCCAACCGTACAGCCGGTACCCGCCTCCGTCGTCGAGAGGGTCGACGCCGCCGACACCACCCTGCACAACCCCAAACGGGCCGTGATCTCCATCGGCTCCAACCTCGGCAACCGCCTGGAGACCCTCCAGGGCGCCATCGACGCCCTGGAGGACACCCCGGGCGTGCGCGTCAAGGCCGTCTCCCCCGTCTACGAGACCGAGCCGTGGGGCGTCCAGCCCGGCAGCCAGCCCGCGTACTTCAACGCGGTCGTGGTCCTGAAGACCACCCTGCCCCCGTCCTCGCTCCTGGAGCGGGCGCACGCGGTCGAGGAGGCCTTCCACCGGATCCGCGACGAGCACTGGGGCCCGCGCACGCTCGACGTCGACATCGTGTCCTACGCCGAGGTCGTCTCCGACGACCCGCTGCTCACGCTCCCCCACCCGCGCGCCCACGAACGCGCCTTCGTCCTCGCCCCGTGGCACGACGTGGACCCCGACGCCCAGCTGCCCGGCCGCGGCCCCGTCGCCGAGCTGCTCGGCGCCGTCACCCACGAAGGCGTGGCCCCCCGCGCGGACCTGGAACTCCGGCTGCCCGAGTAGTCGTTAAGGTCGAGACGACCACAGTCCGGGGGATCCGGGGAACCGAAGGGACACCGTGAGAGAGCTGCGCATCAGGGTGCTGGCCGGCGTCTTCGTCGTCGCAGGCATCCTGTCCTGGGCGGGCGCCCGCCTCTGGAACTCGATCGGCACGCTCCCGAGCGTCCCCCTCGCCGCCCCCGTCGTCCTGGCCCTGATCGCCGCGGTGCTGCTCGCCACGGGGCTCTCGCTGCGCGCCCGGCTGAGGGCCCAGCGCGAGCGCCGTCCCGGCGCCAAGGGGGTCGACCCGCTGATGGCGGCCCGCGCGGTCGTCTTCGGCCAGGCCAGCGCGCTGGTGGCCGCCCTGGTCGCCGGAATGTACGGCGGCGCGGGGGTCTTCCTGCTGGAGTCCCTGGACATCCCGGCCCGCCGCGACCAGGCCATCTACGCTGGCTGCTCGGTGGTCGCGGGCATCGCCGTCATCGCGGCCGCGATCTTCCTGGAGAAGATCTGCAAACTCCCGGAGGACGACGACCACAACGGCCCAGGCACGGCCCCGTCCGTTTGAAGAATTCTTGTTCGCCAGGGCTGACGGGCCAGGTGACCGAGAATCGGATCAGCGCGCCAGTATCAGGCTCATGGCCTCGGCCCGGGTCGTGGAGTCGCGAAGCTGGCCACGCACGGCCGACGTCGTGGTCTTGGCGCCCGGCTTGCGAATACCGCGCACCGACATGCACATGTGCTCGGCCTCGATGACCACGATCACTCCTCGGGCCTCGAGGATTCGCATGAGCGAGTCGGCGATCTGAGTGGTGAGTCGTTCCTGCACCTGCAGACGACGGGCAAACACCTCAACCAGCCGCGCGAGCTTCGACAGGCCCGTGATCTTGCCAGTCTCCGCGGGGATGTACCCGACGTGGGCCACACCGTGGAACGGCAACATGTGGTGCTCGCAGAGACTCACGATTTCGATGTCCTTGACCAGGACCATCTCGTCGTGGCCGAGATCGAAGGTGGTCGTCAGGACGTCCTCGGGCTGCTGGGCATGTCCGGCCAAAAGCTCCCGATACGCCCGCGCCACCCGCGCCGGTGTCTCCCTGAGGCCCTCGCGGTCCGGGTCCTCGCCGACCGCGATCAGGAGTTCGCGTACGGCGTTCTCGGCGCGCTTCTCGTCGAACTCGCCGATCGTGCCCTCGCCGTCCAGCGTCACGGGGTCGGTCATGTGGTGCCTCGTTCCTGTGCCTGACGCGTACCTGGACGCGTCCCAACTGTGCGCATACGTCGATGCCGCGCCACCCAGGCTAGAACCTGGGTGGCGCGGCATCCATTCCGGGCCTTGCCGGGGCCGCCGGGGCGGCCCGGGATCAGGCTTCGGGACGATCCTCCGGGGCGGCCGGCTCAGCCGCGGGGGCGGGCTCCGCCACCGCGCTCTTCGCGGTGATCGCCGCCGTCGCGCCGTTGGCTCCGTTCGTCAGTGCGAGCTCCTTCGGGGAGAGCACCGGCGGACGGGTGGACGGCGTACGGCGGGAGGAGCCGGTCCACGCGGGACGCGGCGGCCGCTTGACGATCGGCGCGAAGATCTCCGCGATCTCCTCCTTGCCCAGGGTCTCCTTCTCCAGGAGCGCCAGGACCAGGTTGTCGAGGACATCGCGATTCTCGACGAGCATCTCCCACGCCTCGTTGTGCGCGGTCTCGATGAGCTTCTTGACCTCTTCGTCGACGAGCGCCGCGACCTCCTCGGAGTAGTCGCGCTGGTGAGACATCTCACGGCCGAGGAACGGCTCGCTGTTGTCGCCACCGAACTTGATCGCGCCCAGACGCTCCGTCATGCCGTACTGCGTGACCATCGCGCGGGCCAGGTTGGTGGCCTTCTCGATGTCATTGGCGGCACCGGTGGTCGGGTCGTGGAAGACCAGTTCCTCGGCCGCGCGGCCGCCCAGCATGTAGGCGAGCTGGTCGAGCATCTCGTTGCGCGTGGTCGAGTACCTGTCCTCGTCCGGCAGCACCATCGTGTAGCCGAGGGCGCGGCCGCGGGACAGGATCGTGATCTTGTGGACCGGGTCGGAGTTCGGTGAGGCCGCCGCGACCAGGGCGTGCCCGCCCTCGTGGTACGCGGTGATCTTCTTTTCCTTGTCCGACATGATCCGGGTCCGCTTCTGCGGGCCCGCCACGACGCGGTCGATGGCCTCGTCGAGCATCTTGTTGTCGACGAGCTTCTGGTCACTGCGGGCCGTCAGCAGGGCGGCCTCGTTCAGCACGTTCGCCAGGTCGGCGCCGGTCATGCCGGGCGTACGACGGGCGACGGCCGACAGGTCGACGTCGGGCGCGACCGGCTTGCCCTTCTGGTGGACCTTGAGGATCTCCAGACGGCCCTGCATGTCCGGGCGGTCGACGGCGATCTGCCGGTCGAAGCGGCCGGGGCGCAGCAGCGCCGGGTCGAGGATGTCGGGCCGGTTCGTCGCGGCGATGAGGATCACGCCGCCCTTGACGTCGAAGCCGTCCATCTCGACGAGCAGCTGGTTCAGCGTCTGCTCGCGCTCGTCGTGACCGCCGCCCAGGCCGGCGCCGCGGTGGCGGCCGACCGCGTCGATCTCGTCGACGAAGACGATCGCCGGGGCGTTCGCCTTGGCCTGCTCGAACAGGTCACGGACTCGGGAGGCACCGACACCGACGAACATCTCGACGAAGTCGGAACCGGAGATCGAGTAGAAGGGCACGCCCGCCTCGCCGGCGACGGCGCGCGCGAGGAGCGTCTTGCCGGTGCCGGGCGGGCCGTACAGCAGCACGCCCTTGGGGATCTTGGCGCCGACGGCCTGGAACTTGGCCGGCTCCTGCAGGAACTCCTTGATCTCCTGGAGTTCCTCGACCGCCTCGTCGGCACCCGCGACGTCGGTGAACGTCGTCTTGGGGGTGTCCTTGGTGATGAGCTTGGCCTTCGACTTGCCGAAGTTCATCACTCGGGAGCCGCCGCCCTGCATCTGATTCATCAGGAACAGGAAGACGACGACGATGAGGACGAAGGGCAGCAGGGACAGCAGGATGCTGACGAACGCGTTCTGCTTGGTCGGCGAGACCGTGTATCCGTCGGGGATCTGCTTGTTCTGGTACTTGTCCTGCAGCGTGTTGGCGAGGTTGGCGCCCTGGTCGCCGATGTAGCTCGCCTGGATCTTGGAGCTGTCCTCGATCTTTTGGCCGTCCTTGAGCGTGACCTTGATGGTCTGCTCGTCGCCGGTGGTCAGCTTGGCTGCTTCGACCTTGTTGTCATTGATCGCCTGGACGACCTGGCCGGTGTCCACCGTCTTGTAGCCCCCGGACGAGCCGACGACCTGCATCAACACGACCACGGCAAGGACGGCCAGCACGATCCACATGACCGGCCCACGGAAGTATCGCTTCACGTCCATCCATACGGAGCGGTGTCGCCCCGTCCCTCCTGCCATAGTGAGTTTGATAAGACAGTTCTTCTGACGGTACCCCAGCATTGTCGCCCGAAGCCGCACGGGACGGCTGGCGAACCCGTCTGCATGCTCCAACGGCGCGAGCGCCGCCGGGGTTCCCGATCGTCCTACAAGGCTTGGGCCGTCTGGCTCAGCCGCCGTAGACGTGGGGCGCGAGCGTACCGACGAACGGGAGGTTGCGGTACTTCTCGGCGTAGTCGAGGCCGTAGCCCACCACGAACTCGTTGGGGATGTCGAAGCCGACCCACTCCACGTCGATGGCGACCTTCGCGGCGTCGGGCTTGCGCAGCAGGGTGCACACCTTGAGGGTTGCGGGCTCGCGCGAGCCGAGGTTCGACAGCAGCCATGACAGGGTCAGGCCGGAGTCGATGATGTCCTCGACGATCAGGACGTGCTTGCCCTTGATGTCGGTGTCGAGGTCCTTGAGGATCCGCACCACACCGGAGGACTGGGTGCCCGCGCCGTACGACGACACGGCCATCCAGTCCATGGTGACGGGGGTGGACAGCGCCCTTGCCAGGTCGGCCATGACCATGACCGCGCCCTTGAGCACTCCGACGATCAGCAGGTCCTTGCCCGCGTATTCCGCGTCGATCTTCGCGGCCAGCTCAGCCAGCTTCGCGTCGATCTCTTCCTTGGTGATGAGCACCTGCTGAAGGTCGGCACCCATGTCTTTCGCGTCCACCCGCATCACTTTCGGTCGTCCCACCGGCCGTCTCCGGACGTCCCTGCCGCGTGAGCGGCATTCGTGGGACCGTGTGCACGGTCCGGTGGGAGTGTCCCGGATTCAGCCTTGCCGAATCACCAGTCTGCCACCCTGCCGCCGGGCGACGACTTTGCCCGGGAGGTTGATGGCTCCCTGGCCGCGCCAGCCGGTGATCAGGCGGTCGACTTCCTCGATGTGACGGGCGAACAGCGAACCGGCCGGCGCGCCGGCCTCGATGGCGGCCCGGCGCAGGATCCGGCGGCGTACCGCGGGCGGCAGGGCGTACAGCTTGGCGCACTCCAGACCGCCGGCGGCGTCGCGGACGGAGCCCTCGGCCTGGCTGGCCCAGGTGTCGAGGGCGTCGGCGTCGTCGCGGGAGAGCTGGGCCGTCCTGGCGAGCGCCTCGACGACGCCCTTGCCGAGGGCCTTCTCCAGCGCGGGCAGTCCCTCGTGCCGCAGCCGCGATCTGGTGTACGCCGGATCAGCGTTGTGCGGGTCGTCCCAGACGGGCAGGGACTGGACCATGCAGGCCTTGCGCGCGGTCTGCCGGTCGAGCTGGAGGAAGGGCCGCCGGTAACGGCCGTCGGCCCCCGA
Source organism: Streptomyces sp. NPDC086077 (assembly GCF_040686175.1). NCBI lineage: Bacteria > Bacillati > Actinomycetota > Actinomycetes > Kitasatosporales > Streptomycetaceae > Streptomyces > Streptomyces sp. NPDC086077. Next base: position 21,828 of record NZ_JBFBJT010000101.1, read on the forward strand.
GACCGCGGCCATTCCGGACAGGGAGCGGATGCCGGAGCCACGGGCGAGGCCGAGCAGGACGGTTTCGGCCTGGTCGTCGCGGGTGTGGCCGAGCAGGACGGCGGCGGCACGGTGGCGTACCGCGGCGGCGTCGAGGGCGGCGTACCGGGCGTCGCGGGCGGCGGCTTCGGGGCCGCCGTCGCGGCCGACGCGCACGGCGGTGGCCTCGACCGGGTCCAGGCCGAGTTCGCGCAGCCGCAGCACGACCTCCTCGGCGCGCAGCTCGGAACCGGGCTGCAGGCCGTGGTCGACGGTGACGCCGCCCGCGCGCATGCCGAGTTTGGGGGCCTCGAAGGCCAGCGCGGAGGCCAGCGCCATGGAGTCGGCGCCGCCGGAGCACGCCACGAGCACGAGCGGCGAGGAGGGACGCTCGTGGTGATCGGCGGGGTGAGGGGTGGAGGTGTACTCGGTGAGGATGTCGTGGAGGACGCGGCGGACCGCCAGGCGTATCGCCGCGACCGCAGGATGGGGACCCATTGTCCGGTTCCCTTCATGAAGTTTTCGGGGGGTGAACCCGAGCTCGGTCACTCAGAGTGTGTAGATGGTGACAGAACCGGGCCGTTCCCCGAGCATTGCACGCCTACCCATGGCTCACGGTCCCTCGGACGGGTGATTGAAGGGGCGTTCGCCTGCCGTCGGCCGGATCCGGTTCACGACGTCTCACCCCAGGTTCAGGTCTCGCTCCTGCGCTGCACCCGCGCGATCCAGTCCGCCGGTTTGGCGATCTCCGCCTTGGTGGGGAGGGTGTTCGGGGAGGTCCAGACCCGGTTGAAGCCGTCCATGCCGACATCGTCGACCACGGCTCGTACGAACCGCTCGCCGTCCCGGTACTGCTTGAGCTTGGCGTCCAGGCCGAGCAGTTTGCGCAGGGCGAGGTCCAGGCGGGAGGCGCCCTTGGCGCGGCGCTGCTGGAACTTCTCGCGGATCTCCCCGACGGTCCGTACGACGTCGGGACCGACGCCGTCCATCACGAAGTCGGCGTGGCCCTCCAGGAGGGACATCACGGCGGTGAGCCGGCCGAGGATCTCGCGCTGGGCGGGGGTCTGCACCAGCTCGACCAGCGAGCGGCCGCCGTCGTCCTCCTCGCCCTCCGGGCGGCCTCCGGCGAGTGTCTGGGCGGCTTCGCGGACGCGTTCGAGGACGGTCATGGGATCGACGTCGGTCTCCGCCAGGAACGACTGGATTTCACCCTCGAGGTGGTCGCGCAGCCACGGCACGGCGGAGAACTGGGTGCGGTGGGTCTCCTCGTGGAGGCACACCCAGAGGCGGAAGTCGTGCGGTTCCACGTCGAGTTCGCGCTCGACGTGGACGATGTTCGGGGCGACGAGCAGCAGCCTGCCGCCGCCGTTCGCGCCGGCCGGGAGGTCGCGGGTGGCGGGGGCGAAGGTCTCGTACTGGCCGAGGACGCGGGAGGACAGGAACGACAGCAGCATCCCCAGCTCCACGCCGGTGACCTTGCCGCCGACGGCACCGAGGACCGCGCCGCCGGCCGTGTTGCCGCGCCGCTCCTGCATCTTGCCGAGCAGGGGCTTGAGGAGTTCCCGGAACCCCGCGACGTTGGCCCGGACCCAGCCGGGGCGGTCGACCACGAGGACGGGGGTGTCGTGGATCTCCTCGGTGCCCATCCGGGTGAAGCCCCGGACGTGCCCCTCCGAGGCCTTCGCGTGCCGGCGGAGCTCCGCGACGACGGCCCGGGCCTCGTCGCGGCTCACCTCTGGGCCCGGCCGCACGAGCCGGGTCGCGGTCGCCACCGCGAGGTTCCAGTCGACCATCCCGGAAGAAGCACCGATGCTCGTCATGCGTCAACGGTACGTGAGCGGCACCACTTCGGGCAGGGCGTGGCGGCCGGTGGCGGCCGGTGCCCCGGCCGCGCGCACCGGCTCAGCGGGTCGTCGTCAGGGCCGTCGCGGCCCGGTCCAGGGCCGTTCGGGCCGCCGTCACCTCGTACCCGCCCGACGTCAGGAAGGCAAAGCCGAGGACATGGCCGTCCCGGGTGACGGCCGTCCCGGCGAGGGTGTTCACGCCGTTGAGGCTGCCGGTCTTGGCGCGCACGATGCCGGCCGCGCCGTCGGCGTACCGGCTGGTCAGGGTGCCCGTGAAGCCGGCCACCGGGAGGCCGGTGAGGGCGGGGCGCAGTTCGGGGCGGGCCGGGTCGGCGGCCTTCAGCAGCAGACGGGACAGCAGGTTCGCGGTGAGCCTGCCCTCGCGGTCGAGGCCGCTGCCGTCCTTGAAGCGGGCGCCCTTCAAGGGCAGGCCCAGCTTCTTCAGCTGGTCCCGGATCGCGCGTCCGGCCCCGGCGAAGTCGGCGCGCAGGCCGGTCGCGACGGCGGTGTGGCGGGCGAGGGCCTCGGCGATGTCGTTGTCGCTTTCGGTCATCATCCGCTCGACCAGGGCGGACAGCGGCGGTGACTGGACCTTGGCGAGCGGCTGGGCCCGCTTGGTGGCCTTGGAGGGGCCCGGCGACGTCGTCCGGATGCCGTGCTCGTTCAGGAACTGCGCGAACTTGCGGGTGGCGTCCGCCGCCGGGCCGGGGATCCGCTTCACCGGCGGCCCGCTGGTCGAGGCGTCGACGCGGGCCTCGTCGGCCATCAGGGCCGTGACGGCGGCGAGGTTGTCGTTGACCCCGATGGGGTGAAGTTCGGGCCCGGCGTACAGGGTCGTGTCGTACGACAGCGTCACCTGGCGCACCTTGCGTTCCTTCAGGGCCGCCGCGGTCCCGGCGGCCAGGGTGCGCAGGCTGGCCTGGCCGGCGCTGTTCCTGCGGGCCGACAGGGTGGGATCGCCGCCGCCGACCAGGACGAGTTCCCTGGTGTCGGGCTCGTAGACGGTGCGGGTGGTCAGGCGGTGGTCCGGGCCCAGGGCGGACAGCGCGGCGACCGCGGTGGCGATCTTCGTGGTGGAGGCGGGCGTGAGTGCCTCGTCGGGGCCGCTGCCGTAGAGCCGCTTGCCGGTGGCCAGGTCGACCACCACGGCGGTACGGCGGTCGCCGAGCGCGGGGTCGGCCAGCAGGGGGTCGAGGACACCGGCGAGGGCCCGGCCGTTCGGCGACCTGACGACGTTCGTGGCGCTGCCGAGGCCGGTCAGGACCGACGCCGCGCTGGGGGCGGGCTTCGGCGCGCCCGCCATGCCGGAGCCACCGCGGTGATCTGTGCCACCGGCGTCCCGGTGGGCGGCGGCCCGGTCCCGCTCCGCCGTACGCTGGCCTGAGGAGTCCCAGGGCCCCGCGGCCGTCACCACACCGGCGGCCAGCGCGAGGCCCGCGGTGGCGGCGACCGCGGTGTACGGCCACGGGCTCGCCCCCATCACCCTCCCGACCTGCGGTTTCGCGGCCGAAGCCCACCGGGTGCCCCGGGGTGCGGTGGCCGCGCGGGCCCGGGCGAGACGGGGACGGACGGCGTTCGCGATCCGCGCCACATGCGGTCTCGCGGCCCGCCAAGGCCTCAACTCGGGCACGACCACCAGCCCCTTTCGCGATCACATAGCTGCGTGAGGGACACTTAACCACCAGAACTATGTGCTGATCATGGAGGAGCCACCGGTGGAGTTCGACGTCACGATCGAGATTCCGAAGGGTTCGCGGAACAAGTACGAGGTGGACCACGAGACCGGTCGGATCCGCCTGGACCGCCGCCTGTTCACGTCGACCAGCTACCCGGCTGACTACGGCTTCGTCGAGAACACGCTCGGCGAGGACGGGGACCCGCTGGACGCGCTGGTCATCCTGGACGAGCCGACGTTCCCCGGCTGCCTCATCCAGTGCCGTGCGATCGGCATGTTCCGGATGACCGACGAGGCCGGCGGTGACGACAAGCTGCTCTGCGTGCCTGCCCACGACCCGCGCGTGGAGCACCTGCGCGACATCCACCACGTGTCCGAGTTCGACCGCCTGGAGATCCAGCACTTCTTCGAGGTGTACAAGGACCTGGAGCCCGGCAAGTCCGTCGAGGGCGCCAACTGGGTGGGCCGGACCGAGGCCGAGGCGGAGATCGAGCGGTCCTACAAGCGTGCCGAGGAGCAGGGCGGTCACTGAGTCCGCGCGTTCCGGGTAGACGGGCCGGGGCCACCGCCGGTTGCGCCCTCACTCTAATCGGGCGCCACGGTGCCCCGTCAACGCGTTTTGCGCACCGGAGTCCTTCAGGCCCCCGAGCA
>NZ_JBFBJT010000102.1:0-26007 GCF_040686175.1 Streptomyces sp. NPDC086077
GCGACGTCACCCGGTCCAGCTGACGTCCGCCGCGCGACAGCAGTGTCACCACCGCTTCCGGCACGGGCTCGCCGTCCGCCGTGCGGATGAAGCCGTGGACCACCGACGCCGGGCCGTCCGTCTCCTCGGCGGGCTCCTCCTCCCGCGGTTCCACCGCCAGATGCGGCAACCGCTTCTCCAGACCCGCCGGCAGCCACCAGTTGGCCTTGCCCAGCAGGTGCATCGCGGCCGGCACCAGCGCCGTACGCAGGATGAACGCGTCCAGCGCGACCGCGGCCGCGAGGCCGATGCCGGCCATCGCGCCCTCCATGTCGCCGCTGAGGACGAACGCCGAGAACACACAGATCATGATCAGGGCCGCGCAGTTGATCACGCGGCTGGTCTCCGCGAGGCCGACGCGCACCGCGCGCGCGTTGTCCTTCGTGTGCACCCACTCCTCGTGCATGCGGCTCACCAGGAACACCTGGTAGTCCATCGACAGGCCGAAGAGCAGGGACAGCATGATGACCGGCAGGAACGCCGTGATCGGGCCCTCCTTGCCGATGCCGAGGAGTTCCGTGCCCCAGCCCCACTGGAAGACCGCCACCAGGACGCCGAAGGACGCGGCCGCCGCGACCAGGTTCATCAGCGCCGCCGTCAACGGGACCACCAGCGAGCGGAAGGCCACCAGCAACAGCAGGAAACCGAGCGCGATGATCGTCGCGACGAAGTACGGCAGCCGGCCGCCCGTCACCGACGCGAAGTCCTTGAAGACCGCCGTCACGCCGCCCACATGGGCGTTCGCGCCGGACGCCGGGACCACCTCGTCGCGCAGCACGTCGATCAGCCGGTCCGTCTCCTCGGACTGCGGTGAGGTCGTCGGCACCACCTGGATCACCGTGACGTCGTTCGCGGGCGGCAGCGCGGCCACCTGGGCGACGCCCTCGGCCGACTCGATGCGCGACACGAGCGTGTCGGGGGCCGCACCGTCGACCACGACCTGGAGCGGGCCGTTGAAGCCGGGGCCGAAGCCCTCGGCGAGCAGGTCGTAGGCCTGCCGGGTGGTCTGCGTCTCCTGGTGGTTGCCCTGGTCGGTGGCGCCCAGCCGGATGGACAGCACGGGCAGGGACAGCACCACCATGACCGCGAGCGCGAGCGCCGCGATCGTGCGCGGACGCCGCTGGACGTACGCCGACCAGCGCGCCGCCAGGCCGCTCGCCTCCTCCGGCTCCGGCCCCGCGTGGGCCAGCCGGTGCCGCTGCCGGCGGCTGAGCACCCGCATGCCGAGCAGGCCCAGCAGCGCGGGCAGCAGCGTGACGGCCGCGAGGACGCTGAACACGACGGTGAGGGAGGTCGCGATGACCACACCGTCCAGGAAGCGCAGGTTCATGACCAGCATGCCGGCCAGCGCGATGCAGACCGTGCCACCGGCGAACAGCACCGCGCGGCCGGAGGTGTTGAGGGCGGTGACGGCCGCCTCCTCGGGCTTCGTACCGCGCAGAATGCCGCGCCGGTGCCGGGTGACGATGAACAGCGCGTAGTCGATGCCGACGCCGAGGCCGATCAGCGAGCCCAGCAGCGGTGCCACGTCGGGCACGTTCGTGGCATGGCTGAGCAGCATCGTCGAGAGCATGCCGGTGCCCACCCCGAAAATGGCCACGACGATCGGCAGCAGCATCGCGAACAGCGCGCCGAACGCCAGGAACAGCACGACCGCCGCCGCCGCGATGCCCACCAGTTCGGCCGTGCCGGTGGGCGGCTCCTGGGTGCGCGCGACGGCCTGCCCGCCCAGTTCGACCTGGAGTCCGTCCCGCTGCGCCGCCTGCGCGGTGTCCACGACGTCCTCGATCAGCTCCATGGGGACGGCGTTCGCCTGCTCGGTGAAGGTGACCTGGGCGTAGGCGATACGCCCGTCGCGGCTGATCTGCGCCGCACCCCGTTCACCGGCGTAGGGTCCGGTGACCTCGCCGACGCCGTCCATCGCGCCGATCCTCGCCAGCGCGGGCTCGATCCGGGACCGTACCTCCTCGTCCCGGACCGTGCCCTCGTCGACCTTCCACACCACCGTGTCGGTGTCGCCCGCGCTCTCCGGGAAGGCCTTCTCCATGAGGTCGTACGCGCGCTTCGAGTCGGTGTTCGGCAGGGAGAAGACGTTCGCGTAGTCCGTACCCGCCGTCGTCGCCGTGAAGCCCAGGCCGAACAACGCCCCCGCCCACAGCACCAGGACCACCAGCCGGTGCTGATAGCACCAGCGTGCCAATGTCGCCACGCTCTCCGCTCCTTCGTCGCAAGTCGGTCGGTCCCCCAGGTCCTGCGCAACAGGATTGGCGGCCCCGGCCGGGCGTGGACACGACGCGGCCATGACTCTCAAGGAACTCCAAGGCGAATCCCGGCCCCCGTTGTCGGTGGCCGCGCCGATACTGGGGGCATGACGACGGCTCCCGGCACCGTGCTGGTCGTGGAGGACGAGGTGAGCATCGCCGACGTCCTCGCGATCGCCCTGCGCTACCACCGTTTCGAGGTCATGACCGCGGGCACCGTCCGCGAGGCGCTCACCCTGGCCGAGCGCACCCGGCCCGACGCGGCGCTGCTCGACGTCATGCTCCCGGACGGCGACGGCCGGGCACTCGGCCGTGAACTGCGCGCGCGACGCCCCGACCTGGCGCTGGTGTTCCTCACCGCGCGCGACTCGCCCGCGGAGATCGTCGGCGCCCTCGGCTTCGGCGACGACTACATCACCAAACCGTTCAACATCGACGAGGTGGTCGCCCGGGTCACCGCGGTGCTGCGCCGCACCCGATCCGCCGACGTCCTGCCGCAGCGCCCGCCCCTGCGGTACGGCGACCTGGAGCTGGACGAGACGACGTACCGCGTGCACCGCGCGGGCAAGTCGGTCGAGTTGACCCCCACCGAGTACGCGCTGCTGCGCTTCCTGGTGCGCAACGGCGGTCGGATCGTGCCCAAGGATCAACTCCTGCGGCACGTCTGGCAGTACGAGCACGCGCCGTCCGAGTCGACCGTCGTGGAGACCTACATCAGCTATCTGCGGCGCAAGCTGGACACCCTGGGACCGCCGGTGATCACCACCCGGCGCGGCGTCGGGTACGGCCTGGCATGAGGTGGCCCAACGGGCACCGCGCGGGCGGTCCGCGCTCCCTGCGCGGCAAACTGACGATGGCGAACGTGCTGCTGCTGGCCCTCGGCGTCGTCGTGGCGACGTGCGTCAGTGTGATGGGCATGCGGCTGTATCTGCTCGACGCCGTCGACCGGGAGCTGATGATGTCCCGGGACTCGATCGGTGAGACCCCGCTGACCTTCGAGCAGGTCGACTCGCTTACCGCGCTGTTCGCCCTGAGTGAAAAGATGGGGTCCGGCGCCTCCGGCGACGACACCGACTCCCTGGTGCAGGGCTCGCTCTTCGTTGCCGTGGACCGCGACGGGCAGGCCCGGACCATCGGCGGCCTCGCCCCGACCGGCACACAGCGCGCCCTGGCCGCCGCCGTGGACGACCCGGCGGCCCTCGCCGCCGACACCGAGCCGCACGATCTGGAGATGCGGGGCGACCACTACCGCGTCACCGCCGGGCAGCTCGCCGACGGCACGACCGTGCTGCTCGCCGCCTCGACCGAGTCCCTGAGGGAGGTCGTCGCCCGGGCCCTCAAGCTCGACATCGCGGCCGGCATCCTGCTGACGGCCATGCTGGCCTGGCTGACGATGTTCAGCGTGCGGCGCCGCACCCAGCCGCTGGAGGACATGGTCGAAACGTCCACGGCCATCGCCGAGGGCGACCTGACCCGGCGCGTCCCGTCCAGCCGCGAGCCCACCCTGGAGGTCGAGCAGCTGCGGCTCGCCCTCAACTCCATGCTCCACCAGGTGGAATCGGCGTACCGCACCCGCGAGCACAGCGCCGCCCAGCTGCGCCGCTTCGTCGCCGACGCCTCGCACGAACTGCGCACCCCGCTGTCCGCGATACGCGGCTACCTGCAGCTCTACGACAAGGGCATGCTGCGCGACCCGGCCGACCGCAAGCGCGCCTGGGAGCGGGTGCTGGCGGAGGCCGACCGCATGGGTCGGCTCGTCGACGAGCTGCTCACCCTCGCCCGCCTCGACCAGGAGCCCCAACTGCGCTTCCGCGACGTCGACGTGAGCCGCCTGGTGCGCGACGCGGCCGAGGACCTGCGCGTGCAGCAGCCGGAGCGGCCCATATCCGTCCGCGCCGACGGCTCGGTGCTGGTGCACGCCGACGACTCGGGGCTGCGGCAGGTCCTCGGCAACCTGCTGGCCAACGTCCGCATCCACACGCCCGCCGACGTGCCGGTGCGGCTCGCGGTGGAGCGGGCGGACGACGGGGCGGTGCGGCTGTGCGTCGCCGACGACGGGCCCGGGCTGGACGCGGACGACGCGGCCCGCATCTTCGACCGCTTCTTCCGCACGGGAGGCGGCTCGGGCAGCGGGCTGGGGATGGCGATCGTGCAGGGCGTGGTCCACGCCCACGGGGGCGCGGTGGGAGTGCGTACGGCACCGGGTGAGGGGCTCGCGGTGACGGTGACGCTGCCGGTGCGGGCACCGGTGCCGGCCTAGCCCGGGGGCGGGACGGGGCGACTGCGGGGTTGGTGGGACGGGTCTACGTCTCGGCGTGCACCAGCGCCCACACCGTCTTGCCGTGGGTGCCCCTGCTCCAGACACCCCAGGCGGTGGCCATGTGCTCCACGAGATGCAGGCCCCGGCCGGCCTCCTGGTCGTCGTCGACCGACCGCAGGCGAGGCATGCGGCTGCCCTCGTCCGAGACCTCGATGAGGCAGGAGCCGTCGGCGAGCGCTGTCACCGCGATCTCGAACTCGACCTCTGTCCGCGGCCCGTGGCGTACGACGTTGGTGGCGAGCTCGGACACCAGCAGCACGACGTCCGCCAGCGCCGGGGCGTCGGGAGCGAGCCCCCAGTCGGTCAGGTGGTCCCGCACCCTGCGCCGGGCCAGACCGACGGAGGCCGGGTGCCGGGGCAGCCGGAAGGCGTAGCGTCTCACCACGTTCACTCCTCACCCCGCACACACCTGCGACACATGGTGCTGTGTCCGAGGGCTGTCCGGCAGCACTTGGGCGGATGCGGTGGGTGTCGAAGTCGCGGGATCACGGCTGTTCGCCGCCGCGGGCGGCCGGCGTCGGACCCAGGTGAGCCGCCACAGGCGCGGCACCCGGGCGCCCTCGGTGAGATGCGGCCGGCCGCGGAGGCCGTGCGGCGGGGAGCCCGCGGCCGAGGCCCCACGAGCACCCGCGACGCCGCGGAGATCCGCAGCGGAAATCCGCAAGCGAACCGATCGCATCGGTGCCCTCCCCGAGGCCCCACGTGCCAGTCCCCCATGGCACGGCTCACTCCATCACGGAGTGCTTCCCGCGAGGAAGGCGCCTTTGCCGAGAGGGGGGCGAACTTGTCGGGTGTTTGCTTCCGGGGGGTTTCACACGCTGTTCAAAAGGAAGCGGCTGCGCGGGAATTCACGGTCAGCGCATTCCCGCGCAGAGGAGGAGCCCCGTTCGTCGCCGCGGATGCCTACGCCTGGGTCGACGCCAGCTCGATCACCGTGATGTCGGAGGGGGCACCCACGCGCGTGGGCGGCCCCCAGGCGCCGGCGCCGCGGCTGACGTACAACTGGGTGTCACCGTAGCGCTCCAGGCCCGCGAGGGTCGGGTTCGCGGCCGCCGCGACGAGGTTGCCGGGCCACAGCTGACCGCCGTGGGTGTGGCCGGAGAGCTGGAGGTCCACGTGGTGCTCGACGGCCTCGTGGATCTGGACCGGCTGATGGGCGAGGAGCACGCACGCGCGCGTGGTGTCGCGGTCGCCGAGCGCCCGGGCGAAGTCGGGTCCCTGTCCCTCGCTCTCGCCCGCGACGTCATTGACGCCCGCCAGGTCGAACCAGGGCAGTTCCGTCCGCGCGTTCTCCAGCGGGCGCATGCCCAGCCGCCGGACCTGCTGGACCCACTCCCCGGCGCCGGAGAAGTACTCGTGGTTGCCGGTGACGAAGTACGCCCCGTGCCGGGCGCGCAGCTGGGCCAGGGGCGCGGCAGCGGGACCCAGGTCCTTCACGCTGCCGTCGACCAGGTCGCCGACGACCGCGATCAGGTCGGGCTGCGTGCCGTTGATGGTGTCCACGACCTTCTGGGCGAAGCCCCGGCCGAGGACCGGGCCCAGATGGACGTCACTGACCACGGCGATCCGGAAGCCGTGTGCCGCGCGCGGGAGCTTGGCCAGCGGGACGGTGACGCGCTTCACGCCGGGGCCGTTGAGTACGCCGTAGGTGCCGGCACCGACCGTGCCGACGGCCGCCGCGGCGGCGGCGCCCGCGACGACACGGGAGACGAACAGGCGGCGCGAGGGGGCGGGGTGCTGCGGTCCCTCGCCGGGGGCGGGTGTCCCGGTCTCCGTGGCGGCGGCCTCCGTGGGCGGCTCGTCGGAGGCGGGCCCCCTGGGCGGTTCGTCGGAGGCGGCCTCCTTGGGCGGCGCGCCTGCCGGTATCGGCTCGGGCCGCGGCGCGGGCCGCGTCACTCCGGCGTCGGCCGGCCCCCGCTGCCGCGCGTCCCGGCGCTCCAGGAAACGCCGGAGCAGCGGTCGTACGACCTCACCCGCGACCACGGCGAGCAGCAGGTAGATCGACAGCGCGAGCCACAGGAAGCCCGGCCACGCGAGGGTGCGCTGGAGCCAGAAGGGCGCGCCGGCGCGTTCGGCCACCAGTGCGCCGATCGCGAGCACCCAGCCGCCCGCGATCAGTACCGCACCCACCCGGCGCGACGGGCCCGGGCTCCGGGTGGTGTCGCGGAACAGGCGGCGCCACAGATACCAGTTCGCCACGACGAGGATGCTCACCACGACGAGCAGGAAGACGATCACCATGCCGTTGTTCTCTCCTTGGCCGGGGTGCTGCGGATTGCTATGACTTGCGGCGCAGTGCGCGGACTCCGCGCAACCCGATGACCCCGACGACCGTCCCCAATACGAGGGAGACGACGGCGAGCAGCAGATGCACCCAGAAGTACGCCGTCGGTCGACCGTCCTCGAAAGCCAGCCCGCTGCTGTCCTTGATCAGGTTGTTGACGAAAGTGACCCAGATGACCCAGCTCCACACCCCGAAGGCGAGCAGGAACCAGGAGATCGGGCGGCTGAGTCTCATGCGTTCAGTATCACCGCCGGGTGTCCGGTTCGTGCGCCGGGGTGGGGAGGGCAACGGGACTTCCGGGGGCCGTACATGTACGTTCTCGCTCGTGCCCGCACCGATGAAGACCACCCGCGCACCGAAAACGACCGCCCGGCGCTCCCTGCTGCTCGCTTCCGCGACCCTGTTGACCGTTTCGCTGACCGCACCCGCCGCCCTCGCGGCGCCCCGCCCGTCGCCGAGTTCCTCGACCAGCCCGTCGGCCACTCCGCCGGCGAACATGTCGACCGTGGGCGGCGCGCGGCTGGGCCGTGCGGGAACGCAGGTGAACCTGGCGAGCGGGGTCCCGGTGCTGCCCAAGGACGTCTCGGCACGATCCTGGATCATCGCCGACGCCGAGTCCGGCGAGGTGCTCGCCTCGCACAACTCGCACTGGCGGCTGGCCCCCGCGAGCACCCTGAAGATGCTGTTCGCGGACACGCTGCTGCCGAAGTTCCCCAAGACGATGACCCGCAAAGTGGCCCCCTCCGACCTGGCGGGCATCGGCTCCGGATCCAGCATGGTCGGGATAAAGGAGAACGAGACGTACACCGTCCACGACCTGTGGCTCGGTGTCTTCCTGCGCTCCGGCAACGACGCCGTGCACGTGCTGTCCGCCATGAACAAGGGCGTCGGCAACACGGTCGCGGAGATGAACGAGCACGCCGAGGAGCTCCAGGCCCTCGACACGCATGTCATAAGCCCCGACGGCTACGACGCCCCCGGCCAGGTCTCCTCCGCGTACGACCTGACGCTGATCGCCCGTTCGGGGCTGCAGAAGAAGGACTTCCGCGAGTACTGCTCGACCGTGAGCGCGAAGTTCCCGGGCCGGACCACGAAGAACAAGAAGGGCAGGCCGGTCCGCGAGACTTTCGAGATCCAGAACACCAACCGGCTGCTGACCGGCGACTCGGACATCTCCCAGTACCAGGGCATCGCGGGCGTCAAGAACGGCAACACCACCAACGCGGGCGCCACTTTCACCGGGGTCGCGGAGCGGGGCGGCAAGGTGCTGCTCGTCACCGTGATGAACCCGGGGAAGGGCGGGCACAACGCGGTCTACAAGGAGACCGCGCGACTGTTCGACTGGGGCTTCAGGGCGGCCGGGAAGGTGGAGCCGGTCGGTGAGCTGGTGCCGCCCAAGGGCGCGGCCGGTGCCCAGCCCGGCGCCACCGCCTCCGGCGAGACGACCTCCGGCGAGGCGGGCGGCTCCGGGACCGGCGGGGAGTCGAGCGAGCCCGTGGCGAGCTCGACGACCGGGAACGGCTCCACCGGCATCGGGATCGCCCTCGCCGTCACGGCAGGCCTGCTGGCACTGATCGCGGCCGGGGCAGTCCTGGTCAACCGCCGGTGGCCACTGCGCCGACGGTGAGGTGCGGGCGCCCGGGGCGCGGCGCGACCGAGGGTGTGGCCTGGGGGGTGAGCGGCGGCACGGTGAGGCGCGGCCGGGCCTCGCCTGAGGCGGGACCAGGGGCCGTCGCTCAGCCCCCGGTCGGTGTGGCCGCGTCCGCCACGCCGTTCCCGTCGATGCCGTCGGCCCCGTCGGCCTCCGCGCGCTCGGCCTCCTTGCTGGGCGTCGCCGTCCAGGCCGCGCAGAACAGGACCAGCTTCGAGGCGAAGTTGATCCACAGCAGCAGGGCGACGGGGACGCCGAACGCGCCGTACATGCTCTTCGCGGCGACGCCCTGGATGTAGCTGCTCAGCAGCAGCTTCAGCAGCTCGAAGCCGACCGCGCCGACCAGCGCGCCCACGATCAGCCGCCGCCGGGACGGCTCCACGCCGGGCAGCAGCGTGAGGACGTACAGCAGGAGCAGGAAGGCGGCGAGCACGGCGACGACGAACGCGGCGGTGCGCAGCAGCAGGCTCCCCCAGCCGTGTTCCTCCAGGCCCAGCCGGCGGGCGCTCCAACCGACCGTGGCCGACGCGACGGTGGACGCGGCGAGCGTGAGCAGCAGCGCGCCGCCGAGTCCGAGCAGGACGCCCGTGTCCTTCGCCTTGCGCAGGAGGGGGTTCTCCTCCTCGTCCGGCAGCTCCCACACCGCGCGCAGGCAGTCGCGCATCGAGCCGACCCAGCCGATGCCGGTGAACAGCAGCAGCGCACCGGCGATGACCCCGACGGTGCCGGCGTTGTCGACCAGGGCGCCGATGTTCAGCTGGTCGGAGATGCCGGGGATCTGCTCGGCGATCTTGTCCTGGATCTCCTTCTGCTGCTCCGTGCTGAGCGTCGCGGCGGCGATCGCGGCGCCCACGGTGAGCAGGGGGAACAGCGCGACGAAGCTGGTGAACGTCATCGCGGCGGCGAGCCGTGTCCACTTCACACGGTCCAGCCGCTCGTACGACCGCCACGCGTGCGTGAGCATCAGCCGGGCGGCCAGGGGGCCGATGACGGGGAGCTTCTTCAGCCAGTCCATGATCCGAGCCTGCCCTCCGCTTCACCGCCGATACGGCCGACGCGGCCGCCGGCCTCACGGTCGATCCCGAGCACCACTGCCCTAGTGCCCCGGAACCACGCAATCGTGACCGACACCGACCCGCTGTTCCCGCCAACCTCCCGAAAATACGGGAATATTGGGCGACATCCCATTAATCACCCATTCCGGGGAGGTACTGGATGTTTCAGAATCAATACGACACATAGGGCGTTACGGTCACGACCATGCCTGCCGACACCGCCCCCGACACCGCGCCCCACGCCACCCTCTCCTCCGTCACGGGGTGGGGCCGCACCGCTGCCACCACGGCCCGTCTGATCCGCCCCCGGACCTACCAGGAGGCCGTGGCCGCCGTCCAGGACTGCGGGGCTCGCGGCGGCATCCCGAGGGGCCTGGGGCGGGCGTACGGGGACGCGGCACAGAACGCCGGCGGGGCGGTGCTCGACATGACGGGCCTGGACCGCATCCACGCCATCGACGTCGCCGGCGGGACCGTCCTGTGCGACGCGGGCGTCAGCCTGCACCGTCTGGCACAAGTCCTGCTGCCGCTCGGCTGGTTCGTTCCGGTGACGCCCGGCACGCGCCACGTCACGGTCGGCGGGGCGATCGCCGCGGACGTCCACGGCAGGAACCACCACGCCGCGGGCTCCTTCACCCGCCATGTGCCGTCCCTCGAACTCCTGACCGCCGACGGCGAGATCAGCACCGTCGGCCAGGGCACCCCCCTCTTCGACGCGACGGCGGGCGGCATGGGCCTCACCGGCGTCATCCTCACGGCGACCCTCCGGCTCCAGCCGGTCGAGACGGCGTGGATGACCGTCGACACCGAGCGCGCCGACGATCTCGACGACCTGCTGGCCCGCCTGACGGCCACGGACCACCGCCGTCCCTACTCGGCCGCCTGGATCGACCTGCTGGCCCGCGGCGCGGCGACGGGGCGCGGGGTGCTGACCCGCGGCGACCACGCGCCGTTGGAGGCGCTGCGCGTAGGCAGGCGTGCGCGTAGGGACCCGCTGGCCTTCCGCCCCGCCCACTTGCCCGACGTCCCCGCTCTCGTCGCCTCCGAGTTCGTCCCGGAGGGTCTCCTGAGCCGCCGCACGGTCGGATTGTTCAACGAACTCCGGTTCCGGAAGGCACCTCGCGCGCGTACCGGCCAACTCCAGCGACTCTCCGGCTTCTTCCACCCCCTGGACGGCGTTCCGCACTGGAACCGGCTCTACGGCCGCGGTGGCGTCGTGCAGTACCGGTTCGTCGTCGGATACGGCCAGGAGGACGCGCTGTCCCGGATCGTGCGGCGCATCGCCGCGCGTCGTTGCCCGTCCTTCGTGGCCGTCCTCAAGCGCTTCGGGGACGCCGCCCCGGGCTGGCTCGCCTTCCCCGTGCCCGGCTGGACGCTCGCCCTGGACATCCCGGCCACCCTGCCGGGCCTCGCCGCCTTCCTCGACGAACTGGACGAGGAGGTGGCGGCCGCGGGCGGCCGGGTCTGCCTCGCCAGGGACTCCCGGCTCCGCCCCGACCTGCTCGCCACGATGTACCCCAGGCTCGCCGACTTCCGCGCCCTGCGCGCGGAACTGGATCCGCGCGGGGTCTTCACCTCGGACCTCTCACGCCGACTCGGGCTGTAGCCCGCCCGCGCCACGGTCGGCCCCGGACCGCCACCCCATCTCGATCTCGTCGCCCCTCCCTCCGGACCGCCCACCCCGTCCCATAGCCCCCTCCGGACCGCCCACCCCATCCCATCGCCCCCTCCGAACCGCCCGTCCCGTCCCGTAGCCCGCTTCCGGACCACCTGCCACGTGACCGACCCGGCCCTCGGCCCGTCCGGCCCGTGGCGCGCCCCACGCCGCCCCCTGCCCAGCCCCGTAGCCCGTACCTCCCCAGGAGCTGTCATGAAGGACGCCTTCGGTCTCCCCCAGTCCCTCCTCGTCCTCGGCGGCACGTCCGAGATCGCGCTGGCCACCGCGCGCCGTCTGATCATGCGCCGGACCCGCACGGTGTGGCTGGCCGGACGCCCCTCACCCGCCCTTGAGGAGGCCGCCGAAGGCCTGCGCGCCCGCGGCGCGGAGGTGCGCACCGTCGCCTTCGACGCGCTCGACCCCGAGTCCCACGAGACGGCGCTCGGCAAGGTCTTCGCGGAGGGCGACATCGACATGGTGCTGCTCGCGTTCGGCATCCTCGGCGACCAGGCGCAGGACGAGCGCGAGCCGGCGGGCGCGGTGCGCGTGGCGCAGACCAACTACACGGGAGCGGTCTCGGCGGGCCTGGTCGGCGCCCGCGCGTTGCAGGCCCAGGGCCATGGCTCGCTGGTCGTCCTGTCCTCGGTCGCCGCCGAACGCGTCCGCCGGGCGAACTTCATCTACGGCTCCAGCAAGGCCGGCCTCGACGCGTTCGCCCAGGGCCTGGGCGACGCGTTGCACGGAACAGGGGTGCACGTCATGGTCGTTCGCCCGGGATTCGTCCGCTCGAAGATGACCACGGGCCTGGCCGAAACCCCTTTCGCCACCAGCCCGGAAGCGGTCGCGACGGCCGTCGAACTGGGCCTGCGCCGCCGCTCGGAGACGGTGTGGGTACCGGGTGCGCTCCGCCTGGTGATGGCGCCGCTGCGGCACGTCCCGCGTCGGGTGTTCCGGCGGCTGCCGATGTAGCGACCGGGCGGGACCCCACCCATGGGGGCCGCCCGAGGGCCTAGCGGCTGGGGATGGTGCCCCGTTCCACGCGCCCCGCCTGCGGGGGCACCACCGCCCCGCCGAACGTGAAATCCCGCAGCTTGCGCCACACGCCGTCGGCGCCCTGTTCATAGAGGCCGAAGCCGGTGCAGGCCCATTCGGCCTGGTAGTCGGCGAGTTCCTCGAAGGCGCGGTCCATGGCCGCCTCGTCGATGCCGTGGGCGACGGTGACGTGCGGGTGGTAAGGGAACTGCAGTTCGCGTGCCATGGGGCCGGAGACGTCCCGGACCTGCCGCTGCAGCCACGCGCAGGCCTCGGCGCCGTCGACGACCCGGACGTACACGACCGGCGACACGGGCCGGAAGGTCCCGGTGCCGGACAGCCGCATCGCGAAGGGGCGCCCGGCGGTGGCGACATCGGCGAGGTGCGCCTCGACGGCGGGCAGTTCGGCGTCGTCGACCTCCGTCGGTGGCAGCAGGGTGACATGCGTGGGGATACCGTGAGCCGCGGCGTCGCCGAAGCCCACGCGCCGCTGCTGGAGCAGGCTGCCGTGCGGCTCCGGGACCGCGATCGACACACCGATCGTTACGGTCCCCACGTCGTCTCCTGTCGTCGTGTCGGGTACGGATCTCGGGCGGGCACGGGTGGCCGTCGTCGCGGCCGTCCGGCTATCGACTGTACGGCTCCGGCCGTGCCGTGGGCAGGCGCAGCCGAAGTGATGTGCAGCGCTGTGCGGGGGCACGGGGGTACGGTCCGGCGTCGCGGGTGTACGACCGGGGTACGGGCGTACGGCCCGGCTCAGTGCTTGGCCGGCAGGAAGCCCACCCTGCCGTAGGCCTGTGACAAAGTCTCCGCGGCGACGGCGCGCGCCTTCTCCGCGCCCTTGGCCAGGATCGAGTCCAGCGTCTCCGGGTCGTCGAGGTACTGGTTGGTCCGCTCCCGGAAGGGCGTCACGAATTCGACCATGACCTCGGCGAGGTCCGTCTTGAGCGCACCGTAGCCCTTGCCCACGTACTTCTCCTCCAGTTCCGCGATTCCCGCCCCGGTGAGGGTCGAGTAGATCGAGAGAAGGTTGCTGACGCCCGGCTTGGCCACGGGGTCGAAGCGGATCACGGTGTCCGTGTCGGTGACCGCGCTCTTGACCTTCTTCGCCGTCGCCTTGGGCTCGTCGAGCAGGTTGATCAGGCCCTTCGGCGTGGACGCCGACTTGCTCATCTTGATCGTCGGGTCCTGGAGGTCGTAGATCTTCGCCGTCTCCTTGAGGATGTACGGCTTCGGGACCGTGAACGTCTGACCGAAGCGGCCGTTGAAGCGCTCGGCGAGGTCGCGGGTGAGCTCGATGTGCTGGCGCTGGTCCTCACCGACCGGGACCTCGTTGGCCTGGTAGAGGAGGATGTCCGCGACCTGCAGGATCGGGTACGTGAACAGGCCGACGGAGGCCCGCTCCGCGCCCTGCTTGGCGGACTTGTCCTTGAACTGGGTCATGCGGGACGCCTCGCCGAAGCCGGTGAGGCAGTTCATGACCCAGGCGAGCTGGGCGTGCTCGGGGACGTGGCTCTGGACGAACAGCGTGCAGCGCTCGGGGTCGAGTCCGGCCGCGAGCAGCTGGGCGGCGGCGAGCCGGGTGTTCGCGCGCAGGTCCGCGGGGTCCTGCGGCATCGTGATCGCGTGCAGGTCGACGACCATGTAGAACGCGTCGTGGGTCTCCTGCAGAGCCACCCACTGGCGGACGGCGCCCAGGTAGTTGCCGAGGTGGAACGAGCCAGCGGTGGGCTGGATTCCGGAGAGCACACGGGGTCGATCAGAGGCCATGCCCCCCATTCTCTCAGAGCTGGGGGACCGCTCGGGGACCGCTCCGCTGACTGATCCGCGACTGATCCGCGACTGATCCGGAACTGGTCCGGCACGGGTGGGAACCGATCGGCCCTGTGCGGTGTAACAAGAGCGTGAGGACGCGGGAGGGGGGCCGCATCGTCGATGAGGCCGCGGTGATCGCACGCGTACGCGCCGGAGACCCGGAGGCGTACGCGGAGCTGGTGCGTGCCCATACGGGCATCGCCCTGCGTGCGGCCGCGGCGCTCGGGGCCGGTGCGGACGCGGAGGATGTGGTGCAGCAGGCCTTCGTCAAGGCGTACTGCGCGCTGGGCCGCTTCAAGGGCGGCTCGGCGTTCCGGCCATGGCTGCTGTCGATCGTCGCCAATGAGACGAGGAACACAGTGCGGACGGCGGCGCGCCAGCGCACGCTCGCCGGTCGCGAGGCGGCGTTCGCCGGGGCCGAGCCGCTGATACCGGATGCGGCCGACCCGGCGGTCGCGACGCTCGAGACGGAGCGCCGCGCGGCCCTCGTCGCGGCCCTGGACAAGCTCAGCGAGGAGCACCGCCTGGTCGTCACGTACCGCTATCTGCTGGAGATGGACGAGTCCGAGACCGCCCAGGCCCTGGGCTGGCCCCGGGGGACGGTGAAATCCCGGCTGAATCGAGCACTGCGGAAGATGGGCCGGTTGCTGCCGGACCTCCAGCCCCGGGAAGGGGGTGACGAGCGTGGATGACATGTCGTACGACGGTGACAGCGGCGCCGGGAGCAGGCGCGGGGGCCGCGACGGCGCCGACCGGCTGCCGGAGGAGCTGCGGGCGCTCGGGCGGTCCCTGGACCCACCTGGGGTCGGCGCCGAGACGATGGTCGAACGGGTGCTGGGGCAGATACTGGCCGAGCGTGTGCCGGTCCCCGTTGCCGAGCCCCCGGGCTTCGCCGAGCGGCTGGGCGCGGTGCGGCGCCGGCTGTGGGCGCGCCGGCGAACCCTGACGGCCGCGCTGTGCGGTCTGCTCACCGTGCTCGTGCTCACGCCCCCGGTGCGCGCCGCGGTCTTCGACTGGTTCGGCTTCGGCGGGGTCGAGGTGCGCTACGACCCGTCGGCGGAGCCCTCGCCCGGCGCCCAGGTGCCCGGCTGCGGCCGGTCGGTCTCCCTCGCGCAGGCCGCCCGGCGGGCGGGCTTCGAGCCGCTGGTGCCCCACGCGCTGGGCACTCCCGACGCGGTGTCGGTGTCCGGCATCCCGCAGGGGCGTTTCCTGGTGAGCCTGTGCTGGACCGAGCGGGGGCGCACGATACGGCTGGACCAGTACGCGGCGAGCCTCGACATGACCTTCACGAAGACGGTGCGTGAGCAGCCGCAGTGGCTGTCTCTCAACGCCGGCACCCCGGCCGGGAACCCGGACACGGCGCTGTGGTTCCCCCGCCCCCATCTGCTGAGCTTCTGGCTGGTGGACGCGGACGGCGCCCGTCACACCCGCGAGGAGCGCACGGCGGGTCCGACCCTGCTGTGGGCCGAGCGGACCCCGGACGGCGATGTGACCCTCCGGCTGGAGGGGGTGGCGGCCAGGAAGCGGGCACTGGAGGTGGCTCGGTCGCTGGACGAGGGCGAGGGCGCGGGCTCGGGCTCGGGCTCGGGCTCGGGCTCGGGGAGCTAGATACGGAGGGCCAGGGGGGAGGGCCATAGGACGGTCCTCTTTCCGGTCTCCGAAGAATCTTGCGAATCGGTGGCGCGGGGTGGGAACCGGCCGGGGTCGGGCGGTGTACCAGAAGTGTCATGCGGCCCGCGGGCGGGCCGCACGGGGATCGCCCGGTTGGGGGTTGGAATGCGCAGGCACGTGATGTGGTGGAAGGCCAGGTGTCGTGAACTGGCAGTAGTGGCAGGGACATTGACGGCGACACTCGTCCTGCTGACAGGGCTCGCTCCGCCGGCGTCGGCGGGCGGGCCGACGAGTGTGCTCGTCGCCTCCCCGGAGAGTGCGCAGGTGGAGGGGCTGTACTACTCGGAGGAGCAGTACGGAGAGCTCCAGCGACTGCTGGAGGAGCACCGCACCGGCTCGGCGGTCAAGCCGCCCGAGGCCGACCTGGCCGGTGGGCGGTTGATCAACGTCACCTGGCTGCTGCACGACGTCACACCCTGGCGGCACGACCAGCTCTACGCCTCCTCGCAGGCGCGAGACATCTGGATACACACGGCGACCAACGTGCCCGAGTCGATGAAGGGCCACTGGCACCGCGCCAAGAATCCCACCCGACTGCTCGCCCTGCTCAAGGAGCTGGGCGTCATGGGCCCGGCGTCGAACCACGGCTATGCCGGCGTCGCCCCGGATGACGAGCTGGCGGAGGTACCCGAGGCGGGCGCGGCAGCGGGCACCAGTGCGGGATCTGCCGACGACGCAGCCGTCGACTCCCCAGCCACCGCCGCGGAGCTGGACTCGGACCGGACCACCGGCTGGTGGTGGGCGATACCGGGCCTGGCGGCCGGAGCGGTGCTCGCGCTGGGCCTGCGTCCACTCGCCGCCCGGATTCCGTCGGCCCGGCTGCGCCGGGAGCCCGGACCGAGGCAGGAGCTGCGTGATCTATGAGAAGGCGACATGAGCGAAGGGGGCGAGGCGGACCGATGGTTCACCGCACAAGACGGCGCACGACGTGGCTCACGCTCGTGCCGACCGCCGCGCTGGCGGTCACGCTCGGCGGGCTGTCCGCGACGGACGCGGAGGCGCGCACGCCGGGATCCCGGGACGTGCCCGACCTGGCGCTGATCACGGCGAGCGTCTCGGGCCGGACGACGGTGCTGCGCTCGGGCGAGCCGCACTTCGGCCGCTTATGGCAGTTGCTGCAGCCGCTGTACATGGGCACGGAGCGGGTGTCGGCGGAATGGACGGAGGGCAGGCATCCGCCGGTGCGGATCACCGTGATGTGGGGCCTGACGGGCGTCGGAGGCTATCCGCAGACGAGTAGCCCCCCGGGCGGCGATGTGGCCATCGAGCGCCAGGACCAGCTGTTCCTCGCCGAGGACGGCACGCCGTGGGTGCGCACGGACCCCGCACCGGACGTGGTGGACGACGACATCCGCTGGCACCGGGCACCGCGACCAGTGTTCGAGGGACTGGACGAGGCGGGCCTCCTGGGCGCGGCCACGGACCGGGCCGCGGACGCGTCCCGGGCGGCGGGCACGCTACCGGGCGCCTGGTGGGCGCTACCCGGCCTCGCGGCGGGCCTGGCCCTCGGCGTGGGCGGCACGCGCCTGATACGCCGCGCGGCGGCCCAGCCGGGAGCCGGACCGCCGCGGGCGGAACCACGTCAGGAGCTGATCGACCTCTGAGCAGAGGCGGGGCACTGGCAGGGCCCGCAGTGACCGCCGCCCCGGACCGCTGGAGGCATCAGCCGAGGTCGATCTCCGGGTACAGGGGGAAGCCGGCCACGAGGTCGGTGGCGCGGTGGGAGATCTCCTCCGCGACCTTCGGGTCCAGGATGTGCTGGGCCTTGGAGGGCGCGCCCTTGCTGGTGGTACCGGGCTCGGTGGTGGTCAGCACCCGGTCGATAAGGCCGGCGACCTCGTCCATCTCTGCGGTGCCCAGGCCACGGGTGGTCAGGGCGGGGGTGCCGATGCGGATGCCGGAGGTGTACCAGGCGCCGTTGGGGTCGGCCGGGATGGAGTTGCGGTTGGTGACGATGCCGGACTCGAGGAGGGCGGACTCGGCCTGGCGGCCGGTGAGGCCGTAGGAGGAGGCGACGTCGATCAGGTTGAGGTGGTTGTCGGTGCCGCCGGTGACCAGGGTGGCGCCGCGCCGCATCAGGCCCTCGGCGAGGGCGCGGGAGTTGTCGACGATGCGCTGGGCGTAGTCGCGGAAGGAGGGCTGACGGGCCTCGGCGAGGGCGACTGCCTTGGCGGCCATGACGTGCGGGAGCGGGCCGCCGAGGACCATCGGGCAGCCGCGGTCGACCTGGTCCTTGAGGGAGTCGTCGCACAGGACCATGCCGCCGCGCGGGCCGCGCAGCGACTTGTGGGTGGTGGTGGTGACGATCTGGGCGTGCGGAACCGGGTCGAAGTCGCCGGTGAGGACCTTGCCGGCGACGAGACCGGCGAAGTGGGCCATGTCGACCATGAGCGTGGCGCCGACCTCGTCGGCGATCTCGCGCATGATCCGGAAATTCACGAGACGGGGGTAGGCGGAATAGCCGGCGACGATGATCAGCGGCTTGAACTCGCGGGCCTGGGTGCGCAGGGCGTCGTAGTCGATCAGGCCCGTGGCCGGGTCGGTGCCGTAGGAGCGCTGGTCGAACATCTTGCCGGAGATGTTCGGGCGGAAGCCGTGGGTGAGGTGGCCGCCGGCGTCCAGGGACATGCCGAGCATGCGCTGGTTGCCGAAGGCGCGGCGGAGCTCTGCCCAGTCGGCCTCGGAGAGGTCGTTGACCTGGCGGACGCCCGTCTTCTCCAGGAAGGGGGCCTCGACGCGGTCGGCGAGGACGGCCCAGAAGGCGACGAGGTTGGCGTCGATGCCGGAGTGCGGCTGGACGTAGGCGTGGCGGGCGCCGAAGAGTTCGCGGGCGTGCTCCGCCGCCAGCGACTCGACGGTGTCGACGTTGCGGCAGCCGGCGTAGAAGCGGCGGCCGACCGTGCCCTCGGCGTACTTGTCGCTGAACCAGTTGCCCATGGCCAGGAGCGTGGCCGGTGACGCGTAGTTCTCGGACGCGATCAGCTTGAGCATCTCGCGCTGGTCGGCCACCTCCTGGCCGATCGCGTCGGCGACGCGCGGCTCGACGGCGCGGATCACATCAAGGGCGGAACGGAAGGCGGTGGACTCGGTGGAGAGGGGCTGCTCTGACATCTCGGCCTCCGGGCGGCGTGGCTTACAGCGGTCACGGTTCACGGTTCGGCCCAGGCGCACGGCACTCGCTCACTGCTCCAGGCCGCTCCCCGATGGTCCGTCCCATCCCAGCGCGCCAGTCACGGCCCGCGGCCAGCCTACCGGGCGCGCCGGAAGGTCCAGTTCCCCAGTCCACCATGCGAGCGACGATAAGAAGGGGGTTCAGCCTCATGTTCGGGAGTCGCCGTGAACGCTACGGAAAGCCACATCGCCGGGTCCGAAGCGCACAGCGCGCACACCTACCACCCGCTGCCCGTGGTCGTGGCCACGGCCGACGGGGCGTGGATGACGGATGTGGAGGGCCGACGCTACCTGGATCTGCTGGCCGGTTATTCGGCGCTCAACTTCGGGCACGGCAACCGGCGGTTGATCGTGGCGGCGAAGGCGCAGCTGGAACGGGTGACGTTGACGTCCCGCGCCTTCCACCACGACCGGTTCGCGGCCTTCTGCACGGAGCTCGCGTCCCTGTGCGGGATGGAGATGGTGCTGCCGATGAACACGGGCGCGGAGGCGGTGGAGGCCGCGGTGAAGACGGCCCGGAAGTGGGGGTACCAGGTCAAGGGCGTGCCCGCGGAGATGGCGAAGATCGTGGTCGCGGCGGGAAACTTCCACGGCCGTACGACGACGATCATCAGCTTCTCCACCGACCTGGAGGCGCGCACGGACTTCGGGCCGTACACCCCGGGCTTCGAGATCGTGCCGTACGGGGACCTGACGGCGATGCGGGCGGCGATGACGGAGAACACGGTCGCCGTGCTGCTGGAGCCGATCCAGGGTGAGTCGGGGGTGATCGTGCCGCCGGCCGGCTATCTGCCGGCGGTGCGGGAGCTGGCCCGGGAGCGGAACACGCTGTTCGTCGCCGACGAGATCCAGTCGGGGCTGGGGCGGACGGGGCGGACGTTCGCGTGCGAGCACGAAGGTGTCGTGCCGGACATGTATGTGCTGGGCAAGGCATTGGGCGGGGGGATCGTGCCGGTGTCGGCGGTGGTGTCGTCGGCGGAGGTGCTCGGGGTGTTCCGGCCCGGGGAGCACGGGTCGACGTTCGGCGGGAATCCGCTGGCCTGCGCGGTGGCGCTGGAGGTGATCGCGATGCTTCGGTCGGGCGAGTACCAGGCGCGGGCTGCGGAGCTCGGCGAGCATCTGCACCGCGAACTGACGGCGCTGACCGGCACCGGGCGGGTGTCGCGGGTGCGGGGGCGCGGGCTGTGGGCCGGTGTGGACATCCATCCGGAGTTCGGTACCGGGCGGGAGGTGTCCGAGAGGCTGATGGACCGGGGTGTGCTGGTGAAGGACACGCACGGTTCGACGATCCGGCTCGCGCCGCCCCTGGTCATCAGCAAGGAGGACCTGGACTGGGGGCTGGCCCAACTGCGTGCCGTGCTCGGTGTGGAGGGGCCCGGCGCGTAGGCCTGCGGCGTGCGGGGCTCCGATGCGGGATGTTCCGGCCTGCGGGGCTCCGGCTGGAAGCTCATGGAGGACTCCGGCGACGGCGTCCTCAAGGACCCGCACGCGCACGCCGAGTGGCTGGCCGAGGTGCGGGCGGCGGCGGGCGACCGCCTGTTCCTCAACGCGCGGATCGACACGTTCCTGCGGGGGGTCGAGGATCCCGAACGGACCATCGAGCGGGCCGCGTTGTATGTCGCGGCGGGCGCCGACTGCGTGTACCCGATCGGTGCGCCGCCCGAGGTACTGCCGCTGCCGCGGGCCGGGATCGAGGGACCGATCAACGTGTTCACCCCGGTGGACGACGCGGCGGGCCCCTCGCTCGCCGAGCTGGGCGAGCGAGGGGCCGCACGGATCACCTTCGGCCCGGGGCTGCAGCGCCGCGCCGGCGAGGCGCTGCGAAGAATCTCGGCCGGGCTCGTGGAACGGCCGTGACCGTCAGGACAGCCACTTCTTCCAGGTGGACTCGTGGCTGTCCACCCACTTCTTGGCCGCCTCCTCGGGGCTGAGCTTCTGCTCGGCGATCATCAGGGAGACCTCGTTCTGGTCCTCGGTCGTCCAGTTGAACTTCTTCAGGAACCGGGCCGCCGCCCCGCCGTCCTTCGCGAAGTCGGCGTTGAGGTACTTCTGCAGCGGTGTGTGCGGGTAGGCGCAGGCGACCTTCGCCGGGTCCGCGTCGCAGCCTTCCTTGTAGGCGGGCAGCTTCACCTCGGTCAGCGGGACCTTCTCGAAGAGCCACTGCGGTGAGTACCAGTAGGTCAGGAAGGGCTTCTTCTCCTTGGCGAACTGCCTGATCTGCGTGATCTGCGCGGCCTCGGAACCGGCGAACACCACTTGGTAGTCCAGGTCCAGGTTCTGCACCAGCGCCTTGTCGTTGGTGACGTAGGACGGCGAGCCGTCCATCAGCTGGCCCTTGCCGCCGCTCTCCGGGGTGCGGAGCTGGTCGGCGTACTTGTTCAGGTTCTTCCAGTCGGTGACGTCGGGGTGCTCCTTCGCGAAGTAGGTCGGGACGTACCAGCCGATGTGCCCGGTCACCCCGAGGTCGCCGGCGCCCACGATCGTCTTCTTCTCCTTGACGTACCGCTGCTCCTCCTCGGGGTGTCCCCAGTCCTCCAGGAGCGCGTCGACGCGGCCCTGGCTGAGGGCGTCCCAGGCGGGGACCTCGTCGATCTGGACGGTGTCGACGCGGTAGCCGAGTTCGTGTTCGAGCAGGTACTGGGCGACGGCGACGTTCGACTGCGCGCCCACCCACGACTGCACGGACAGGGTCAGGCTCTTGGTCCCCTGCGCGCCCGCGAAGGGCGAGGCCTGCTGGGTCATGTCGGCCGCACCGCAGCCGGTGGTCAGGGCGAGCAGCCCCGCCACCGCGACGACGCTCGTACGCGTACGCATCTCAGGCTCCCTTCTTCGCACGGCGTTCCGTCGGCTGTGTCACCCGGTCGAGCATCAGGCCGAGGCATACGATCGCGCCGCCGGCCACCAGTCCGGTCGCGAGGTCGCCCTGCGCGAGGCCGAAGACGACGTCGTAGCCGAGGGCGCCGCCGCCGACCAGGCCGCCGATGATGACGACGGCGAGGACGAGCACGACGCCCTGGTTGAGCGCCAGCAGCAGCGCCGGGCGGGCGAGCGGGAGCTGGACCTGGCGGAGCTGCTGTCCGCTGGTCGCGCCGAGCGAGCGGGCCGATTCCAGCGCGGCGGGGTCGACCTGCCGCAGGCCCTGGGCGGTGATGCGCACGACGGCGGGCAGCGCGTAGACGACGGCCGCGGCCACCGCCGGGGCACGGCCGACGCCGAACAGGGCGACGACCGGGATCAGGTACACGAACTGCGGCATCGTCTGGAAGACGTCGAGGACGGGGCGCAGGGCACGCTCGAAGCGTTCGCTGCGGGCGGCCGCGATGCCGGTCGCGAAGCCCAGGACGAGGGTGACGGCGACGGCGGCGAGGACCTGGGAGAGCGTGTCCAGGGAGGGCTCCCAGACGCCGAGGACACCGATCGCGGCCATGGCGAGCACGGCGGTCAGGGCGGTGCGCCAGGTGCCGATCAGCCAGGCCAGGGCGGCCACGACGAGCAGCACCGACCACCACGGCAGCCCTTGCAGGCCGTCGCGCAGCGGGTCCAGCACCCAGGTGGTGAAGTGGCCGGCCCAGTCGGCGGTGCCGCCGATGACCGGGACACCGGAGTACAGATGGGCGGTCATCCAGTCGACGGCGCGGTTGACCGGCTCGGCGATGTTCATGGTCCAGGCCTCGGGCCAGTCGGCACGGCCCAGCAGGCGGGCGGCGACCGCGACGGCCACGGCGCCGGTCAGCACGTACGGCCATCCGGCGCGCGGGCGTTCGCCGGTGCCGCTGCCCGCGGCCGCGGTGACGCGGTCCAGCACGACGGCCAGGAGCACGATCGGGATGCCCGCGGCGAGGGCCGCGCCCACGTCGACCGAGGCCAGCGCCTGGTAGACGCGGTCTCCGAGGCCGCCGGCGCCGATCACGGAGGCGATGACCGCCATGGACAGCGCCATCATGATCGTCTGGTTGAGGCCGAGCAGGAGTTCCTTGCGGGCGAGCGGGATGCGGGCGGTCAGCAGGCGCTGGCGCGAGGTGGCGCCGAGCGACTCGACCGCCTCCAGGACACCCTTGTCGGCGCCGCGCAGGCCGAGGGCGGTGAGGCGGGCCATGGGCGGGGCGGCGTAGACGACGGTGGCCAGGACGGCGGCAGGGACACCGATGCCGAAGACCAGGACGACGGGGAGCAGGTAGGCGAACGCCGGGAGCACCTGCATGGTGTCCAGCAGCGGGCGCAGCGCGCGGTCCATACGGTCGGACAGTCCGGCGGCGAGGCCGAGCAGGGCGCCGACGACGACGGACGCCAGCACCGCGACGACCATCAGGGCCAGCGTCTGCATGGTCGGCACCCACATGCCGAGCAGGCCGCAGGCCAGGAACGCGGCGGCGGTGCCGAGCGCGAGCCGCACCCCCGCGACGCGCCAGGCCAGGAAGGCACCGAGCGCGGTGACGCCCACCCAGCCGATGGCCAGCAGGCCGAGGTAGACGGCGCGCACGGACAGGACGACCGCGTTGCTGACGTGGCCGAAGAAGTAGAGGAACAGGGGGTGGCTGTCGCGGTTGTCGATGATCCAGTCACTGACGCCGGTCAGCGGCTGGGTCAGGTCGACGGTGAGCGCGTCCGGCCAGCTCCCGCTCGCCCAGCGGGCGTCCGCCAGCGGTACGAGGACCGCGGCGGCCAGGGCCAGCAGGGCGAGCTTGACGAGGACGCGGTTCTTCAGCAGGGCGGGTACGGCACGGGGGGCCGAGGTGGTGACGGTGGCCATCAGGCCACCTCCTTGCTCGGCCCCGGGACCGTACGGGGCTCCGTGCCGGCCACCACGCGCAGCAGCCGCTCGTGGTCGACGACCCCCAGGCAGCGGCCCTGGTCCACCACGCGGACCGGTCCGCCGCTGCGCACGACCGCCTCGATGGCCTCGGACACCGTTGCCACCGGGGCCACCGCCGGTCCGGCCCCCGCCTCCTCCGCGGACGCGGGCCGCATGGCGGTGCGGACGGTCATGACCTGTTCGCGGGGCACGTCGCGGACGAACTCGCGGACGTAGTCGTCCGCAGGCGAGCCGACGATCTCCTCGGGGGTGCCGAGCTGGACGATCCGGCCGTCGCGCATCAGGGCGATCCGGTCGCCGAGCTTGAGCGCCTCGCTCAGGTCGTGGGTGATGAAGACCATCGTGCGGCCCTCGTCGCGATGCAGCCGGACGACCTCCTCCTGCATCTCCCGCCGGATGAGCGGGTCGAGGGCGCTGAACGGCTCGTCGAAGAGCAGCACCTCCGGGTCGACGGCCAGCGCACGCGCGAGGCCGACCCGCTGCTGCTGGCCGCCCGACAGCTGGCCGGGCCTGCGCTGCTCCATGCCGGCGAGGCCCACCTTGGCGACGACCTCGGCCGCCTTCTCGCGCCGCTCCGCCTTGCCCATGCCCTGGATCTCCAGGCCGTAGGCCACGTTGTCGAGGACGGTGCGGTGCGGGAGCAGGCCGAAGTGCTGGAAGACCATCGCGGCGCGGTGCCGGCGCAGTTCGCGCAGCCGGGCCTTGTCCATGGCGCGGACGTCCTCGCCGTCGATGGCGATGGTCCCGGCCGTCGGTTCGATCAGCCGGGTCAGACAGCGCACCAGGGTGGACTTGCCGGAGCCGGACAGGCCCATGACGACGAAGACCTCGCCTTTGCGCACGTCGAAGGAGACGTCACGGACGGCGGCCGTGCAGCCGGTGCGGGCGCGCAGCTCGTCGGCGGGCAGGGCGGTCAGCTCGGGGTCGGCGGGCACCCGGTCGGCCTTCGGTCCGAAGACCTTCCACAACCCGTCGACGGAGAACACGGGGGCGTTGCCGTCAGCGGTGCCGACGACGGCGTCGCGCACAGTGGCGTCACTCATCGCGCACCACCACCGATCAGCTCAGCGGCCCGTTCCCCGACCATCAGCACCCCGATCATCGGATTCACGGCGGTCATCGTGGGGAACACGGACGCGTCGGCGATCCGGATGCCGTCCAGTCCCCGGATCCGCAGCTCCGGGTCCACCACGGCCAGTTCGTCGGTGGCGGCACCCATCCGGCAGGTCCCCGCCGGGTGGTACACGGTGTGCGCGACCTTGCGGGCGTACTCGCCGAGCTCCTCGTCGCTCGTGACGTCCGGGCCGGGGCACACCTCACGCTTCAGCCAGCCCGCGAGCGGCTCGGTCTTCGCGATCTCGCGGGCGATGCGGATGCCGTCGACGAGGGTGCGGCCGTCGTAGTCGTCCTCGTCGGTGAAGTAGCGGAAGTCGAGCGCAGGCTTCTCGGCGGGGTCGGCGCTCTTCAGGTACAGCCGCCCCTGGCTCTTCGGCTTGGGGATGTTCGGGGTCATCGAGACGCCGTGCGGCGGGCGTTCGTAGCCCAGGCGCTCCGGGTTGTCCGTGAAGGGGATCTGGTAGAAGTGGAACATCAGGTCGGGGCCCGCGTGTTCGGGGTCGCGGCGCACGAACAGGCCCGCGTCGGAGTCCATCGCGGAGTTCTCCGGGATCGGCCCGTCGGTCTCCCAGACGATCACCGACTCGGGGTGGTCGAGGAGGTTCTCGCCGACGCCGGGCAGGTCGAGCGCCACGGGTATGCCGAGCGCCTGAAGGTCGGCCTTCGGGCCGATGCCGGAGTGCAGCAGCAGCCGGGGCGAGTCGACCGCGCCCGCGCACAGCACGACCTCGTTGCGGGCGCGTACGAGGATCTCCTCGCCGTCCTTGGTGCGGACGTGGACGCCCTCGGCGCGGGTGCCGTCCAGCTCCAGCTTGTACGCCCAGGTCTCCAGCAGGATCGTCAGGTTGGGCCGCTCGTCCATCACCGGGTGGAGGTACGCCACGGAGGCCGAGGACCGCTTGTTGTTCTCGGGGTGGTAGGCGAGGTCGAAGAAGCCGACGCCGTCGGTGAACGGCTTCTTGTTGAAGCTATCGACGCGGGGCACGCCCAGCGTGGTCCGCGCGGCGTCGACGAAGTCGCGGGCGATGGCGTTCCGGTCCTTCTCGTCGACCGGGACGATGTTGTTCCGGAGCCGGGCGTAGTACGCCTCCATCTGCACGGCGCCCCAGCCCTCGGCGCCGG